>JAKSBM010001047.1 GCA_022361135.1 Desulfobacterales bacterium
GCCGAGAGAAATATGTTTTGTTATCCCCGTAACGGGAAAGTTTTATTATGAGGGTTGGTTACGACATTGCCATAAAAGCCCTTGTAACGCATCACAAAAAATTGGTTGCTTCAAGGGCGAATTCAGAGGCTTTAAAGAGTGTGGCCGAAGGAATCGAATATCTTTGTTATCCTTTTCGGGAAGATTTGACCGAGAACGTTCCCTCTCCCCTGTATGATCCCAAGGATGGTGAGCTTGATCCAGATAAGGAAGCTGCCAGGAAGTTGGGGATTCGGGTTTATTTGTCGGAAGTGGCCTGGCAGGCCTTGGAGTATTTGCGGAGGCAGGGGGTAGATTGTTGAGGCCTGGGAAATAGCCCTGCTTGATTTCCATCTCTGGAGTGAATGGGTCGGTGAATAGTTCGTTATGGCAATTTCCAACGACCCTATCCTGGTGAGTTGGATATTTTTAACCCCGGTGCGGTTTCAAAAAAAATGCTGCCGGTTTTCCAGACTATGGGCGGTTAAAAATTATGGATCCGTGGAGGATTGAAACATGAAAAAAACAGCCTTTGCCGGATCCTGGTACCCCGGAGATGCCGGGCAATGCAAATCACAGATTCGGGAATTCATGGACGGTATGGATTCTGACATTTCCACGGATTACCTGGCTGGAATCGTCCCCCATGCCGGGTGGATCTATTCCGGCTCCATCGCCTGCCGGGTGCTGGCCAATGTGGCTGGTCAATCTGGTGGGGATGTGGATACCGTGGTTCTGTTTGGTGGGCATTTGGGAAATGCTTCTCCCTCTTTTTTGCTGGGGCAGGGTGGGGTGGAGACCCCACTGGGGGATATCCAGGTAGCTGGGGAATTGGCCAAGGGGCTGATGGATGGCCTGTCGGCCAAGGGGGAAATCTATTCCCTGGCCCCGGATCAATTTCCCGACGACAATACCCTGGAACTCCAATACCCTTTTATAAAATATCTTTTCCCACGGGCGGACATTCTTGTGGTGGGCATTGCACCGCCCCTGGCCCGGTTGGCAGGAGAGGCGGTTGTGGATTCGGCCCGGGCCCTGGGGCGGAGGATCCGCGTCATCGGCTCCACGGACATGACCCATTACGGGCCCCGGTTTGGGATGACGGCCCATGGGAGTGGGCGGGATGCCCTGGACTGGGTGATGGGTGAAAATGACCGGGCTGGCATTGAGGCCATGGTTTCCATGGAGGGGGGGGGCATCATTGAGACCGGGCAGAAACATCACAATCTGTGTTGCCCCGGTGCAGCTGGGGCGGCCGCCTTTGCCGCAAAAAAAATGGGCGCAGTCAAGGGCTCTTGCCTTGACTACGCCACATCCTATTCAGATGCCGATTCCACCCACTTTGTGGGCTATGGCGGCATTCTTTTTTTCTGAGATAATTCCGGATTAAGCTTCGATGAAAGCTGCGGCCTTTCTCAGTCGGGCCACGGTGGTGGCCTGGCCCAGGGCCACGAGCATTTCAAAGATTCCCGGGCTCACGGTTCCGCCGGTGACGGCGACCCGCAGGGGCTGGGCGATTTTTCCAAATCCCAGTTCCATTTCTTCCATGATGGCCTTGAAAATCTCTTCCATGGGGCCCTGGCTGAAGTCGGTGAGGGCTTCCAACTCATTGGCGCACCGGGTGAGCAGGGCTGCGGTTTCCGGCTTGAAGAATTTCTTGGCTGCCTTTTCGTCGTATTCCACCTCTTCGGCATAGTAGAAACCGGCGCCTTCGGCCATATCCACCAGGGTCTTGCTCCGGGGCTGGAGGGTTTCGATGACCCCGTGGGTGAAGGCGTCGTCTGCGGCTTCAATGCCCCGTTCCGCCAGCAGGGGCAGGAGGTGGGGCGCCAGTTCGGCCGGGGTTTTAGCCTGGATGTGTTTGGCGTTGAGGGCGGTGAGTTTGTCCATGTCAAACATGGAGGCGGAGCGGCCCAGATGTTCCAGGTCGAATTTTTCAATGAGGTCTTCCCGGGTGAAGAATTCCTGATCTCCGTGGGACCATCCCAGGCGGACCAGGTAGTTGATCATGGCATCGGGCAGGTAACCCATCTTCTGGTATTCGGAGACGGACATGGCGCCGTGGCGTTTGGAGAGGCGTGCCTTGTCCGCACCCAGTACCATGGGTACATGGCCGAACACGGGCATGATATCTCCCAGGGCCTGGTAGATGAGCATCTGTTTGGGGGTGTTGACCAGGTGGTCGTCGCCCCGGATGATGGTGTTGATGCCCATGGTCAGGTCGTCCACCACAACGGCCAGGTTGTACATGGCCATGCCGCCGCTTCTCTGGATGATGAAGTCGTCGATTTCGGAATTCTGGAAGGCGGTGTCGCCCTTGACGATGTCCTTGACCACGGTGACGCCGGTGTCCGGGGTGCGCAGTCGGACCACGGTGTTTTCTCCCCGTTCCAGGCCCAGTTCCCGGCATTTGCCGTTGTACATGGGCTTCAAGCCCTTGGCCTTGGCTTCTTCCCGCATGGCATCCACTTCTTCCTTGGAACAGGAACAGTGGTAGGCATGGCCGGATTCCACCAATTTGTCAATGTATTCATTATATATATCGTGGCGTTGGGTCTGGAAATAGGGGCCTTCGTCCCAGTCAATTCCCAGCCAGTTCAGGGAGTCCAGGATGGCCTGGGTGGACTCGTCCGTGGACCGGGCCTGGTCGGTGTCTTCTATTCTTAAAACGAATTTCCCTTTGGTTTTGCGGGCATACAGCCAGTTAAACAATGCGGTTCTGGCCCCGCCGATGTGGAGGTATCCGGTGGGGGAGGGGGGAAATCGTGTGATGATGGTATCCATGTGTTCTCCATATGTTTAAAAAATAGATCTGTAAAATCGAACCCTTAAGTATCATAAAACAAGGGGTACGGCAACAGGATATCATAGCAGGGGCAAAGGTTTCCAGCCGTTGAAATCCCTTTTATTTTTAAGGCGCTTGCCTTTAAAAACTTGACAGTTTTGCGTATTTAGGGTATTTAAGTTTGTTTTATTGTGGTTAGATGTAGTCACGAAATTTGATGTAAAATAATATAGTTAGGAGAGTAACAATGGCAGTACCAAAGCAAAAAGCTTCCAAAGCCCGCGGTAGAAAGAGACGTACCCACTACAAAACCAGCGCTCCCACCGTTTCCGTATGTCCGGAATGCCAGGAGCCCAAACTTCCCCACACCGCCTGCCCCGAATGCGGCGCCTATAAGGGACGTAACATTTCAGCCCAGAGCGACGACGAATAGGAGTCAATCGAGGAGTGAACGCCATGACAATTGAAACAAAAGTAAAAAAAGTGATCGCGGAAAAAATTCCCGATGTGGATATTGATGATGTGGTTCCGGAAGCTTCTTTGATCGAAGATCTGGGTGCTGACTCTTTGACAATTGTTGAGCTTGTCATGTCCATGGAAGAAATTTTCGACATTGAAATTGATGATGACGTGGCTGAAAGCCTGGTAACTGTCCAGGACGCCATCGACTTTATCAAGAGCAAATCCTAGCAGGGAAATACGATGAGCCAAGACAAAACCATTATCATCGGCAGCGACCATGCTGCCTATGGCTTGAAGGAAAAGATTAAGGCATATCTGACCGACAAGGGCTTTACAGTGGAAGATGCCGGTGCACACAGCGAGGCGTCCGTCTCCTATGTGGATTATGGTAAAAAAGTTGCCGGTGCGGTTTCCAATGGCGAGTTTCCCCGGGGTATCCTGCTGTGCGGCAGCGGACTGGGGATGTCCATGGTGGCCAACCGCTTTCCCAAGGTTCGCGCCGCCCTGTGCTCCGATTTGTTCTCAGCCAAGATGAGTCGTTTGCACAACGATTCCAACATCCTGGTTCTGGGCGGTCGGATCATCGGAGACGTGCTGGCTTATGAATTGGTGGATACCTGGCTTGCCACCGAGTTTGAAGGGGGACGTCACCTGGATCGGATCCAGTGCATCGACAATTAGTCTTCCCCCGGTAGTAGCTTTTATTTATTCGGCCCCAGGGCCGAACAGGAGATTTAGTGGAAATGGGAATTATTGGGACAACGGATCCTGAAATTGCAAAAATTATTGAAGACGAATCGGTCCGGCAGGAACTTGGACTGAACCTGATTGCATCTGAAAACACCGTTAGCAGAGCTGTACTCGAAGCCCAGGGATCCATCCTGACAAATAAGTACGCCGAAGGCTATCCCGGTCGCCGGTACTACGGCGGTTGTGAATTCGTGGATCAGGTGGAAGACCTGGCCATCGAACGGGCCTGCAAGCTTTTTGGCGTGGAATATGCCAATGTACAGCCCCACTCCGGTTCCGGTGCCAACATGGGGGTTTATTTCTCCCTGCTGAACCCCGGTGATCGGATCCTGGCCATGGATCTGTCCCACGGCGGACACCTCACCCACGGGGCCGGTGTCAGCTTTTCCGGCAAACTCTATGACTTTGCCCATTACGGATTGAATCCGGAAACCGAAACCATCGACCTGAACATGGTCGAGGATATGGCCAAGTCCCATAAGCCCAAGATGATCGTGGCCGGTGCCAGCGCCTATGCCCGGACCATTGATTTCAAAGGGTTTGCAGAAATTGCCAAGGCCCACGGCGCCATCTTCATGGTGGACATGGCCCACATTGCCGGCTTGGTGGCCGCAGGCCTCCATCCCAGCCCGGTGGGACACGCCGATGTCATTACCTCCACTACCCATAAGACCCTGAGGGGACCCCGTGGTGGTCTGATCCTTTCTTCCGATGAGCTTTCCAAGAAGATCGGAAGCCAGATCTTCCCCGGTATCCAGGGCGGCCCCCTGATGCATGTCATCTCTGCCAAGGCCGTCTGTTTCCATGAAGCCCTGCAGGCGGATTTCGTGGACTACCAGAAACAGGTCCTGAAAAATACGGCTACCCTGGCCCAGGTTCTCATGGACAGGGGCTACAAGCTGGTAAGTAACGGTACGGACAACCACTTGGTTCTGGTTGATTTCTCCGAAAAGGAAATCTCCGGCAAGGATGCTGAAGAGCGTCTGGGTCGTGCCAATATTACCGTCAATAAAAATACCGTCCCCAATGAAAAGCGGGGCCCCTTCGTCACTTCAGGTGTCCGCATCGGCATGCCCCTGATTACCTCCAGAGGTATGAAGGAAGATGCGGCGGCGCAGATCGCCAATTTCATCTGCGACATCCTGGATGACGAGTCTAAGATCGAATCCACTGCCCAGGCCGTGAAAGATCTTTGCACCCAATATCCTTTATACGAATAAGGAGACCGCATGTCCCAGAACAGTTCCGGACGTCCGTCCTGGCATGAGTATTTCATGGGCATCACAGACCTGGTGGCCGAACGATCCACCTGTACCCGCCGCAAGGTGGGAGCGGTCCTTGTGAAGGAAAAACGGATTCTTTGTTCCGGGTATAATGGGGCACCTTCCAAGGTGCCCCATTGTCGGGTTACCGGGTGTCTCCGGGAGCAGTTGAACGTGCCCTCCGGGGAAAAACATGAGCTATGCCGGGGGGTCCATGCGGAGCAGAACGCCATAATCCAGGCCGCCTTCCATGGGATTCCCGTCAACGGCTCAGTCCTCTATTGTACTACTCAGCCCTGTTCCATCTGTGCCAAGATGATCATCAATGCCGGTATTTCCACCGTGTACTACCGGGAAGGATATGACGACCCCCTGGCACTTGATATGTTTGAGAGCGCAGGGCTTCCCCTTGAAAAAATTTGATTAGGAAGCTGTACTGATGAAATGCCCCTATTGCGGAAAACTGAACACTCGGGTGGTTGATTCGCGGCCGGGCAAGATCGACCTGGAGGTTCGTCGCCGGCGGGAATGCCAGGCGTGTTCCCAACGCTTCACCACCTACGAACGCGTTGAGCA
>JAKSBM010000818.1 GCA_022361135.1 Desulfobacterales bacterium
ATCTTTCAGGGCCTCCACCTCGCCGTAGGATTTGGAGACCCGGCGAAGTTCCAGATAGGGGCCGTCAAGGGATGGTGCTGTCATGGTCCTGCCTCCTTGTCTTGTCCGCCCGGATGTTTGGAAATGTCCCCGGGCCGGGCGGGTACCCGGGGACGGCGGGATTACTTGGTGTCGCTTTTTCCGTCGTAGCGGCGGGTCCATTCCTTGAGGATCCGGGTCCGGTTGGATGCGGCCCATTGGAAATCGTTATTGATGAGCTGGGCCGCCGGGTCTTTGGGGAATCCGTCGGGCACGGGAACCCCCGTGGCATAGGCGGTGACCGGATAGACCTGGGCATATTCCGCCATGACTTCCGGGGAGATGGCCCAATCCAGGAAGGTTTTGGCGTCCGGGTTCATCTTAACTTTTTCAATGAGGCAATTGGCTTCCACATCCCAGCCCGAGCCTTCCTTGGGAAAGATGGTTTTCACGGGTTCGCCCTTGGATTTCTGCATGAACCCCCGGTAGGCAAAGGAAATGCCGATGGGCAGCTCGCCGGAGCCGGCGATCTTGCAGGGCTTGGAACCGGAGTGGGTGTACCGGGCCATGTTGGCGTGGAGCTTATCCAGAAAGGCCCAGCCTTCCCTTTCTCCCTTGAGTTGGAGCAGGGCCGAAACCGTGAGGAAGCCCGTGCCCGAAGAGGCGGGGTTGGGCATGACCAGATGGCCTTTGTAGACGGGGTTGAGGAGATCTTCAAAGCTGTCCGGGCAGGGGAGTTTCATGTCCTTGCATTCAATAGTGTTGATGCAGAAACCGCTCATCCAGGCCTTGATGCCCACCCAATGGGGGGTGGGGTTGCTGTCCTTCATCTTGGGCTGTACCCGGTCGATGCCCTTGGGGGCATAGGGCTGGACCATGCCGGCCTGGTCGCAGAGCATGAGGCTGGTGGCGGCGGTTCCCCATACCAGGTCGGCCCGGGGATTGTCCTTTTCCGCCAGGAGCTTGGCCGTGATGATGCCCGTGGAATCCCGGACGATTTTCACATTGATTTCCGGGTGGCTTTTTTTGAACAGGGACAGGTAGCGGGGGATTTCATCGTCTTCCAGGGCGGTGTAAACCAGCAAATCGCGGGCCTGGGCCGGCAGGGTGAATGCCAGCAGGCAAAGGCCCAGGAGGATGGATACCAGGGATGGAATTCTAAACTTCATGGGTGGGGTCTCCTTGTTTGAGAATTTTTTGGATTTTATGGCGATCTCTTTCTTGTTCCGCAATATCCAGGAAGGCTTTGACAAGGGTCAGATCCCGGTATTCCGGTTGACAGACAAAATATTGGCCTGCGGTGAAATCCTTGCCCCGCAGGCGGATTTTCTTGAGGTGCTCCCGGACCAGGGTTTCCCGGGGGCCGAATTCATCCTCCAGGGCAATGCCGAAGCCGATGTTGGCGGACACCAATTCCCGCATGGTGGCCCAATTGTCCAACTCCAGAACGATATTGGGTTTTACTCCCCGTTTTTCCAGGGCCTGGTCAAAGATTTGCCGGGTCATGGACCGGGTGTGGAGGGCCACCATTTTCTGGCCGTGGAGGGCCTTGACCGGCAGGGTTTTCCGGGAGGCCCAGGCATGGTCCCGGGAAACAAAGAGGAGGATCTGCTGTTCGCTGTATTTTAAATGGTGGAGCCGGGGATCGGGCTCCCGGGCTGTCACCTCGGCCAGGTCCATGCGGCAGGCCAGGACCTGGTCCAAAAGTTGGGTGGAGTGGCCGA
This sequence comes from Desulfobacterales bacterium, assembly GCA_022361135.1. The sequence continues at coordinate 1,743 of JAKSBM010000818.1, forward strand.
TGTCGGCCCGCACCCGGATGCCGGGGTAGGTTTCCATGAACCGGGCCAGAAGCCCCCTGACAAAATAATGGCAGCTCAGTCCGATGTGGAGACGGCCCGAGAGCAGGTCCCGGCTTTCCCTGAGCCGGGTGTCCATTTCATGGAGGAGGCCCAGGACCTTGCGTCCGGTTTTCAACAGGTCCTTGCCCAGGGGGCTGAGGCGGATCTTTTTCCCCTGGCGGTGGTAGATCTTCACCCCGTACCGCCGCTGGAGGTCCCGGAGCTGCACCGACACCGCCGGCTGGCTGATGCCCAGCAGGGCAGCGGCCCGGGAGAAGTTTTCCTCCCGGGCTACGGCGTCCAGGATGCGGACTTGGGGGATGGTGATCTGGTTCATGTTCGGGCCTTGTTTGGGTTTGGGGTTTCAATGGTCTGGCACTTGTTTATGGGAGCCGGGTTAGGGGGGGATGAGGAAGGAATTTGGGCTTTATTAGTAAAAATTATGAAACCGGGGGAAATCCAAACCCTTGCTTATGGATGATTTGGGTTCTTCTTCATCTTCCTCCTTAATAATGTAGATGTCCCACGGCTGGGGCGTGGGGCGGCAGGAGATATTGTGTCGTATCGTATTGAATTGATGTGGATTCATATTAACTCATATGAGTTGAATTGGGTGGGGTGCGAGGGGAGGCACGAATGGTTCGGTTGCCACCAATAGGCACTCTGCGTAGGACCCTGGCACTCGTTGCAGGCGCGGTCTGGCTGGGATGCGTTGGCCCCCTTTGGGCCGCGGTGTTTCAGGACGCGCCGCTCATCTCAGTTGTGGACGGCCAGAGCGGCCGGATTGTCGCACCGCAAACGATCGAGTTGCTGAGCGTCCTGGTTACCGACCGGGGCGGCGCACCGCTGGGAGATCAAACAGTCGTCTTCGCGGCGCCGGACTCAGCAGAGGC
>JAKSBM010000163.1 GCA_022361135.1 Desulfobacterales bacterium
CCAGGGTGGAAATCATGCTGTTATTGATGACAAAACCGGGCTCCATGCCGATGGATTGCGAACAGCGCTCCCGCATCTGCTTGAGCCGTTTGATCCGTTCCATCACCTTGGGGGTTTTCCGGGGCCTCCGGGTTCTGGGGTATGAGGGCAGTTCCCCGTGGGGTAGCGCCAGGGCGGTGCGGATGGCCTCAACGCAGAGTCCTCCGTACATGCCGGCCTGGCGTTTGCTCAAGGCCTTGATCCCCACCATCTCACCGGGGTTTTTGGGTCGCTGGGTGGCCATGGTCATGATGGACTGGTTGGACATGATCTTGAACAGGGGCAGATCCTTTTTCTCGGCCATTTTCAACCGGACCTGGAGCAGGCTCTCCAAAACGGCCAGACTGCGATTGTCCATGCGGCCGGCCCCTTTGAATTTTTTAAACAGGGGCAGGGTATGGTTGCTTTCGTATTTCACCCGGGACTGGGCCTGGAATTCTTCCTTGGCCCAATGGTAGCGATTGATTTTTTCCAGCCGTTCCACCAGAATCCGGTGGAGCTTAACCAGGTGGGCCACATCCTCCACGGAATAGGCGATCATATCTTCCTTCAACGGCCGCTTGGACCAATCCACCTTTTGGAATTTTTTATCCACATAGACATCGAAGTTTTCCTTGAGCAGGGCCGCCAGCCCCCGTTCCCTAACATTGAGGAACCGACAGGCGATCTCCGAATCAAAGAGGTTGTGGATCCGGACATGGAGCTCCCGATCGATGCTGCGGACATCGAAATCGGAGCCATGGAAAATTTTTATGATATCCGGATTTTCCAAAATGGCGCTGAAGGGTGTAAAATTGGAAATAATGAACGGATCCACCAGAAATGCTTCGGTTTCCGTGGCGATCTGAATCAAACAGATTTTCTCCTGGAAACAATGCATGGAGTCCGCTTCCAGGTCGACCCCGATGATGGGTTCCTGCGCCAGTTTGGCGCAGACTTGGGCCAGCTCCTGATCAGACTCGATAAACGTATAATTCAATATTTTTTCCCTTGATTGTTGGCATCACATCTTTTAGAATTCTTATTTTTATATTCAAACACTGATAAATACAATGGAAAATAAGATGATTAACATAACATTTCCGGACGATAGTATAAAGCAATTTGAAGAGGTCCCCACAGGATTGGATGTGGCCAAACGGATCTCCGAAGGATTTGCGAGAAATTGCGTTGCCATGAGAATTGACGGACATTTGCTGGACTTAAGCCTTCCCGTTACCGAGGATTGTTCCATTGAATTTGTCACCACCCGCGACGCAGAAGGGCTGGAAATCCTGCGCCATTCATCGGCCCATGTCATGGCCGAAGCCGTGCTCAACATTTACCCCGAGGCCAAGCTCACCATCGGCCCGGTGGTGGAAGACGGCTTTTACTACGACATTGACATGGATCCCATTGCCGAAGAAAAGCTGGCCGAAATCGAAGCGGAAATGAAAAAAATCATCAAGGCCAAGGCCGGTTTTGAACGCCGGGTGGTTTCCAAGGATGAAGCCCTGGAATTGTTCAAGGACAATCCCTTTAAAATGGAACTCATCAACGAACTGCCCGCGGACGAAGAAATTTCCCTCTACCAGAACGGCCAGTTTGTGGACCTCTGCCGGGGCCCCCACATTCCCCACACCGGCATGATCAAGGGCGTGAAGCTCATGAAAATTTCCGGGGCCTATTGGCGGGCCGACCAGAGCCGCGAACAGCTCCAGCGTCTCTACGGCACCTCCTTTTTCGATAAAAAAGAACTCAAAAAATACCTCCACATGATTGAAGAGGCCAAGAAGCGGGACCATAGAAAACTGGGAACCAAACTCGACCTGTTCTCCTTCCACGACGAAGCCGCCGGCATGGCCTTTTTCCACGCCAAGGGCATGGACATGTGGAACACCCTGCTGGACTATTGGCGGGCGGAACACAGGGCCGCCGGCTACGTGGAAACCAAGACCCCCATCATGCTCAACCGCAAGCTGTGGGAACAAAGCGGTCACTGGGAAAACTACCGGGAAAACATGTACACCTCGGTCATTGATGACGAAGAA
>JAKSBM010000729.1 GCA_022361135.1 Desulfobacterales bacterium
CCCCAACTCCTAAAAGGCACGCTTCCCATGGGTGACCCACACGCATATACGGTTCTGGTGGTGGATGACAACCGCCTGAATCTCAAACTCATTGAAAAGGCCCTGTCCAAACAGGGCTACCGGATATTCACCGCCGACAACGGTCCCTCGGCCCGGGCCCTGGCCGCCGTAAACCCACCGGATCTCATCCTCCTGGACATTGAAATGCCCGGGGAAAACGGCTTTGATGTCCTTCAAAAACTGAAAAACAACGGCAAGACCAACCATATTCCGGTTATTTTCCTCACCGGGATCAGTGGTGTGGATGCAAAAATAAAAGGATTTGACCTGGGGGCGGTGGACTATATCACCAAGCCCTTCCACCCCCGGGAAGTCCTGGCCCGGGTCCGGATTCACCTGCGCCTTTCCATTGCCAACAACCTGCTCATCCAGGACCAGGCGGAAAAGCTCCGCCAGGTGACCAATGCCCAGGAGGCCATGCTCCCGGTGCCCGAAGACCACCCCCAGTCCCAATTCAGTGTCTATTATCAATCCCTCCAGGAGGCCGGGGGCGATTTCTACGACATTTTGAATATTTCGGAAAACATCACCGGATATTTTGTGGCCGACTCCTCGGGCCACGACATTGAAACCAGCTACATGACCGCATCGGTCAAAGCCCTCCTGGCCCAAAACTGCACCCCGGTCTATTCCCCCCGGGAAAGCATGAAGATGATCAACGATGTTCTGGTGGAAATCCTGCCGCCGGACAAATACCTCACCGCCACCTATGTCCACCTGAACCGGACCACCCTCACCCTGACCCTGATCAATGCCGGCCATCCCCCCATGGTCTACCTCCCGGCCCAGGGAGATCCCGTCCTGGTTAAAAGCCCCGGGGATGTCCTGGGATGCTTCACCGACGCCCAGTTCGGCCTAAAGCGGCTCCAGGTCACCCCCGGAGATCGGATATTCCTGTACTCCGACGGCCTGGTGGAATCGGCCCAGGATAAAATCACCTGGGACAGTGGTGCCGAAAGCCTGCTCCCCCTGTACAAAATTCTCAAATCCGTTCCCTACGCCGATGCCCCCCGGAAGCTCATCCATACCCTATTCGGCGACACCCCGGCCCCCAAGGACGACATCGTCCTTCTCTGCATTGAGGTCTGACCATGGACAAGGGAATCTTCAGAATCCAACATAGCCCCGACGCCCTGACCATTATCCTGGGTGCCCACCTGGCCAACATAGACAGGGTATGCCTCCTGGCAACGGAATTTCTGGAGAGCCGATTCCCCCATGCCTCGGATCAACATTTTGCCCTCAACCTGGTCCTCCGGGAGGGGCTCACCAATGCCGTGCGCCACGGCGGACGGGGCGACCCCAAGGAAGAAATCCACTGCCGCATGGAACACCACCCCCCCCACCACCTTAAAATCACGGTCACGGATCCGGGCCCGGGCTTTGACTGGGAAACCCAACGGACCCAAAAACCCATCCCCACCAAGGAAAGCGGACGGGGCCTGACCATCATGGAAACCTATTTCCCCGGATACCGCTACAATGACCGGGGAAACACCCTTTACCTGGAAAAAAATCTCCCCCCCGATGTTTAATCCGGTCTTAATGCGCCGCTAACACAATCCTAGTAAAAGAGTTATAGAAAACCTTTACCTGAATGTGATACCTAAAAGTCAAACAGGCTGCCGGGTCCGGACAGTTCTGTTTCCCCAGACAGGAGGACGCAATGACCAACCATTTGCATCGGGCAAAGGACAATATAAAAAAGGAACTCCTTGCCCTGGGCGCCATGGTGGAGGATCGGTTTAAAAAAGCCATTGAAGCCATCCAGACCGAAAACCTCCAATTGGCCCAATTCATCATTGACACCGATTTTGAAGTGGACGAACGGGAGATCGAAGTGGAGGAAGAATGCCTCAAGATCCTGGCCCTGTATCAACCTGTGGCCACGGACCTTCGACTCATCGTCGCCGTCATCAAGATCAACAATGATCTGGAACGCATTGCCGATTATGCCGTTAACATCGCCCGGCGCTTTCGCACCTCTTCGGAAAATCCCAATAAATTCAAATACGACTACACGGCCATGGCCGACCAGGCCACCCGCATGCTGAAAATGAGCCTGGATGCCCTGGTGGGGATGGATGTGGACATGGCCTACCAGGTCCGGGAGATGGATCTGGAGGTCAATGCCATGCGCAACGATGCCTACGACACCATGAAGGAAGATATCCGGAAAAACCCCGGCATGGTCTCGGAAATCATCAACATGTACCTGGTCTCCCGCCACATTGAACGCATCGGAGACCACACCACTAACATTGCCGAAGAAGTGATCTACCTCATCGAAGGCGAAATCATCCGGCACACCTGATGCCGGAGGCGGTCCACCCAAAGCAAGCAGGATGATAGACATGTCAAAGGAAACCATACTCATAGTCGACGACGAAGAAGACATCATCGAATTGATCCAATACAATTTAAAGAGTGAAGGATACGAAATCCTCACGGCCACCAGCGGAGAGCAGGCCATCAAAATCGCCCGGCAGAACCACCCCGACCTCATGGTCCTGGACCTGATGCTGCCGGGCATCGACGGCCTGGAGGTGACCCAATATCTTAAAAACGACGACCAGACCCGGGAGATGCCCATTGTCATGCTCACGGCCAAGGGGGAAGAATCCGACATTGTCACCGGCCTGGAAATGGGGGCCAACGATTATATTTCCAAACCCTTCAGCCCCAGGGAGCTGGTGGCCCGGGTCCGGGGGATTCTCCGGCGGCGCAGGCTGCCCCAACCGGGCAAGACCCCCGGGGCCGCCATCCGCCAGGTGGGGGAAATGATCATCGACCGGGGCAAGCACCAGGTGACCATCCAGGGCGAATCCGTGGACCTCACCCTCTCGGAATTCGAACTATTGGCCTTTTTAACGGAAAAAAAGGGATGGGTCTTTACCCGGGGACAGATTGTGGACGCCATCCACGGTGAAAACTATGCCGTCACCGACCGCAGCATCGACGTCATCATTGTGGGTCTGAGGAAAAAACTCAAACAATATGCCGGCCACATCGAAACCGTAAGGGGTGTGGGATACCGGTTTAAAGAATAGATATGTACATCCGAAAACGTAAACTCATCTGGCACATCTTCCCCTCCTTTCTCATCATTATCCTGGGTTCCCTGATTTTCTCCACCTGGTATGCCACCCAGCATTTCAAACATTTTTTCATTGAGAATTCGGAGAAAGAGCTCACCATCCAGGCCCGGCTGCTCCAGCACAAGTTCACCGGCATCCTGGACACCGCCCCCCAAAGCATCACGGACATGGACCGGCTCTGTAAAAAAATCGGAGAAACCGTCCACACCCGGGTGACCATCATCCTCCCCTCGGGTGAAGTGGTGGGGGATTCCTTCGGCCGCATTGAAACCATGGAGAACCACAGGGACCGCCCGGAAATCCAAACCGCCCTCAATGGGAACAAAGGCGTATCCGTACGCTACTCGGCCACCCTGGACCAAAATATGATGTACATTGCCCTACCCCTGCTCAACGGCAACACGGTCCGGGCCGTGGTTCGCACGGCCGTTTCCATCTCCACCATAGACCAGAGCATCCACAGCGTCAGAAACAATATCTTTTTCACCCTGATTTTCATCGTCCTGGTGGCCGTGGCCGCCAGCCTCATCGTCAGCCGACGCATCTCCCGCCCCGTGGAGGAAATGAAGCAAGGGGCCCAGGAATTTGCCCGGGGCAACCTGAACAACCGCCTGGCCGTCCCGGACACCGAAGAATTATCCGAACTGGCCCGGGCCATGAACACCATGGCCGAAAGTCTGGACGATAAAATCAAGGACTCCATCAACCGGCGCAGGGAATTGGAAGCGGTCCACACCAGTATGCAGGAAGGGGTGATCGCCATTGACAACCAGGAGCGGATCATCACCATCAATGCAGCAGCCTCAAAGATATTCGACTTTTCCGCCTCCACCCTGAAGAACCGGAACATCCTTGAGGTGGCCCGGAACTTCGAACTCCAAACCTTTATCCAAAGGGCCCTGTCCACCCACGAACCCGTGGAGGACGACATCCAGATCCACCGGGGGGAAGAAATCATTCTCAACATCCACTCCACCGCCCTGTGGGACACCGGTGAAAAACGCATGGGCACCCTGATCATCTTCCACGACATCACCCGGATCCGCCGATTGGAAAACATGCACAAGGACTTTGCCGCCAATGTTTCCCATGAACTTAAAACCCCCCTGACCAGCATCAAGGGCTTCATCGAAACCCTCCAGGAAATGGTGAAGCGCAACGACACCCAGGAGTCCCTGGGCTTCATGAAAATCATCGATAAAAACGTCAACCGGATGATCGACCTCATCAATGATCTTCTGGCACTCTCCCGGCTGGAACGGCTGGAGGGCACCGATATCCATCTGGAAGAACACCCCATGTCCGCCCTCATTGCCGCAGCAGTAAACCTCTGCCGCACGGGATGGGAGGAAAAAAACATTGCCATTGAGGTGGACTGCCCGGCCAGCACCACGGCACTGGTGGACCCCATCCTCATGGAACAGGCCCTGGTCAACCTGGTGGACAACGCGATCAAATACAGCCCCGAAGGGGCGCGGGTGGAGGTCGATGTGACTACAGCCGATGACGGTCTGCAGATCTTGGTCAAAGACCAGGGCGCCGGAATTCCCGCCGAGCATCTACCCCGGTTGTTCGAGAGGTTTTACCGGGTGGACAAGGCCCGCAGCCGAAAGTTGGGTGGCACCGGGCTGGGTCTGGCCATCGTCAAGCACATTGCCCAGGCC
>JAKSBM010000394.1 GCA_022361135.1 Desulfobacterales bacterium
CTCCCGGGTCGCCGGACGTTTTTCCACGCCGTCCACCTGTCGCAGACGGTAGAAAGCCGAAATCGCATTCTCGGCCAGTCCTTCGGTGATGTCGGGAAAATGCACATCGATAATTTTGCGCATCATTTTGGGATCGGGGAATGCGATGTGATGGAAGTTGCAGCGCCCCAGAAAAGGGTCGGAGAGATCCTTCTTGGCGTTGGAAGTTATGATGATCACCGGCCGGTGCACCGCCTGGATGGTTTTGTCGATTTCGATGATATCGAAGGCCATCTGGTCGAGCACATCCAGCATATCGTCCTGGAAATCGGTGTCGGCCTTGTCGATTTCGTCAATGAGCAACACGGTTTTGGTATCGGCACAAAAGGCCTGGCCGATTTTACCCATTTTAATATACTCGTCGATGTTACTCACATCCCGTTGGGAATCCCCGAACCGGGAGTCGTTGAGGCGGGTCAGGGTGTCGTATTGGTACAGGGCCTCCACCAGCTTCATACTGGACTTCACATTCAGGATTGTCAGGGGCATGTCCAGGCTTTCGGCAATGGCGTGGGCCAACATGGTTTTACCCGTTCCCGGTTCTCCCTTGAGAAGAAGGGGCATTTCAAGCTTCATGGAAATATTGACAATGGAGGCCAGCTCCGGGTCCAATACATATTTTTTCGCGCCCTGGAATTCGGCAACAGCGGCTTGACTCATGGATGATATCTCCCTGTTTCTGTTTGGCTCTTCGTTTTCGACCAATCCTATCAGGGGAGTTATGAAACATATGCCCTGTTTTCTCAAGGAATTTATTGGAAATCCCCACACCCCCAATTTTTATTACAAATTTGTTATTTTTATTTCAAACCCCGTAATTTGAAACCGTTGACACCCTCCCCCTGGAATGTTAATAGTTTTCGTTATTTAATAAGGTAATGAAACTATTAGGAGTATATTATGATTGGTGGAATTGGAATGCCCGAACTGATAATTATCCTCGTCATCATCCTGATTATTTTCGGCGCAGGCAAACTGCCTGAGATCGGTGCAGGTCTGGGCAAGGGGATCAAGAATTTCAAAAAAGCCACAAAGGAACCCCTTGAGGACAACGACAAGGAACCTGAAAAGCTCGACAAAGAATAATCCCCCCACAGCCAGCATGAGACTTCCCAGCCGGGCCCAGCGCCCGGCTGTTTTCGTTGGTGCTCCGCCGCCCCCTTCCCCCCATTATTTTCACCATTTTTTCCCGGACACACGGCCCATATCCCGGAACAATTTCCACAATTCAAATTAAAACAACATTTTTGTAACTTATAATTTTTGTAAAAATACATTTTTGTAATCAATATTGGTTTCTCC
>JAKSBM010000446.1 GCA_022361135.1 Desulfobacterales bacterium
AGGAAATGGGCCAGACCGCCGGCTACATGATGCACCCGGAAACGGCCAAGCATTGCCGGAATTTCTTCTCTCCGGAGGTTTTCACCAAGGAAAACCACGCCAAATGGCGGCAGCGGGACGATATGAACATCGTGGACCGGGCCCAGGCGGCCTTTGAAAAACGCATGGCCGACTATGTGAAACCGGATCTGGATCCGGCCATTGAAGCGGATATTAACGCGTATCTGGCCAGGCGAACCCAATAATTCGCCGCCATCCTGAAAAAAAGTTAAAGATCCAGCTCCCGGGGTGACCACCCCGCCCCGGGGCTGAATTTTTTTAATCCGTAAAAACCAACCCGTCCAAAGGGGGCAAAACCGCCATCCCCCCGGCCCATGCTTTGATCCACCGCCAGCCCCCCATTTTCCGCCCTGGAGATCCATTTTAAAACGGTCGATTTTTTCATACTTTCCTTGACAAAACAGTGACTTCTATTCTATTTGGGAGCAGACCAACGGCGGAAATGAAAACGGCCCCGGACGTCCCCCTACCCGTATCACAGGCGACACCTGCTTTAATTCCAGACCCGAGTTTTGCGGAAAGACAAAGAATGATGTTGGGAAGAAGAAAACGGCGCATGGCAATGCTGCCTTTTTTGGATGCGGGCACCCTGGGGGAATGGGGCTGCGAAAACATTTCGCCATGAGCTGAACATCGGTTTTCAGGATGAAAACAGATATGTCTTAAATCATTCCGAACACAGAAGGAGTAACGGATGAAAAAAGGATTATTGCTGGCAATTTCCATCTTTATGCTGACCCTGCCCTCCATGGCTGCGGCCAAGGACTACAAACTGGTTATCAAGTTGAGCCACGTCTTCAGCCCGGCTGAACAATTGACCAAATCCATGGATGCCGTGGCGGAAAGCATCTACGAAAAAACCAATGGGGCCATTGAAATCCAGACCTTCCCCCAGGCCCAGCTGCCGGCCTACAAGGAAGGGGTGGAACAGGTGGTCCGGGGTGCCCGGTTCATCTCCGTGGAAGACCCCTCCTTCATCGGCGACTATGTGCCCGACTTCAAGGCCCTGTACGCCCCCATGCTCTACCAGAGCTTTGACGAGTACGTGGCCCTGACCCGGACTAAACTCGTGGAAGACATGAAGGCCAAGGCCGAAGCCCAGGGCATCAAAATCCTGGCCCTGGACTACATCTACGGCTTCCGTAATCTGATCACGGCCAAGGAAGTGAAAAGCCCGGCCGACCTCAAGGGCATGAAAATCCGTACCCCGGGTTCCAAATCCTACATCGACACCCTCACCGCCATGGGCGCTGTGGCCACCCCGCTGCCGTGGGGCGAGACCCTGTCTGCCGTGCAGCAGGGCGTGGTGGACGGCCTCGAAGGTTCCGAGTTCACCAACATCGGCACCAAGGTCTATGAAGGGCCTACCAAGAACGTGGCCAACACCCGC
>JAKSBM010000956.1 GCA_022361135.1 Desulfobacterales bacterium
AGAACATCCTTTTTGATGGCCAGGCGTTCATCTATGTATGCATTGAACATCTCGGTCATGATCCGTTCCCTGTAGAGCCCCTTGGCAATCTTCAAATCCTCCATGAATTTGGTACGATCGGCCGGATCCTGGACATAGTCCAACACTGTTCTTTCCAGGGACTTAAAAATATCCAGGGCAAACATACATTGCCCCTCGTTGGTTTCGGACATCTCAAGGAGGAGCTGGATGGCCCGCCCCAGGTTCCGTTGTCCCAACCCCTTCTGGCCGAAGCGCTTGGTGATATCGGTATCCTGGTTCAGAATGTCGATGAGTTCGGCCAATGTCTTCAAACTCTTCTCACCGGCCACTTCTCCGGCGGCCAGCTTCATGGTTTCCACCGGGGTTAATTTATCCGACCGGGGCAGACGGGTCAGGACAACCCCCACCGAGGCGGCATAGTTCAAATTGGGATCCTGGTGCAGAACCTCATGGTCCAACGACCGTTTGGCATCTTTACCGATGGCGTATTCGGTCAGGGTTTTCTGAATTTTGTAATCCGTATTATGGGCCACGTAACAAATCCGGCACCGGTCAATGATGGGTGCTTCCTCCCGTTCGGACAAGAAGGTATCAAATTCGGAGTTGTTACTGGTGGCAATGATCAAGGTATCAATGGGCCACTTGAACCCATCCAGCTCGATCATCCGGTTCTGGATCACACCCAGATAGACCTGAACCAGATCCTTTTTGTTCTTATAAATCTCATCACTGAAATGGATACCGCCCCCGGCGACCCGGGCCAGTGCCCCACGCCGGAGGTCAAAGCGATAGGGATTATTGGTGTCGGAAATATGGAGCATGCGCTGGATGGACTCTTCCCCCATGAGATCCACGGCCGAGGAGGTAATTTTATCCTTGGCCGGATATTTGCCGGTGATGGTCCCCAGACTTTCCACCAAGGGAACGGGAGCAATTTCAATGAAATCCAGCATCTTGGGAATATCATTGCCGGTGTGGGCACGGATTTGCTCCCAGATATAAGCGGAACAGGCACCCAGGGGACGATAATGGTCATAGATCCCATCAATCTGCTTATCGGTGAATTTAAATTTTTTGGAAAGATAAGCCCTGGATTTTTCCTTGTTCTCATCCAGGCTCATGGCCAGGACCATGGGATCTTCATAGGTCTGGGATTCAATGAATCCTATTTTCCCATACCCGCCCAATTTGTCCAAATTCACAAACCGGAAGGTATATTTCATGTTTTCGGGAATAGACAGGAATTCACGGTATCGCGCACAGAGATATTCCACAAAAAAGGTTTTACCATTGCCCGGTTCCCCCACCAGAACAAAGGCCATTTCCCGGGAAGAGCCGCCTTCGGAGGCATCCTTCACAAAGGAAACGAAACTGTTTATTTCATCATACATCCCCACCAGATGTTTGGCGCCCTGGTTAAATAGATCAAATCTATAGGTGGTCTTCCCTTTTACGGTGATCTTTCGGATACCAGCGTCCAGAATCATTCTGGAAACCCCTTGAAACGCATCTTCAAAAACACGTTTGCCCTTCTTTACGGAATCAATGTGATGGAGCAAAGATTTTGGATTCGCTTTTGCGACCATTAGACCCTCCCTGGGCAGATGCGGAGAAAAGAACTGCCCTGCCTGAATTTAAAAGATGGAATTCGCCATACAACGACCGAAATGGACTGCGTTATTCGGCTTGACCTTGGGATTGAATTCGCGATTTTTTTTACGATTGGTTCTTTAGGAAACGAATTTACTTAAATATAACAAGGGCTAGTGGGCCTGTCAAACTGATTCAATCGTGTTTTTTTCCAATGGCTGGAACTTCTATTTTGTGCAAAAAATAAGTGGTTCCAATGGATGCGGCTTGGATCACAAAGGAGATATTTCTTTCTCACCCTTAAAAAGTATGGTAAAAATATCGTAAATTAGATGTGTTTAGGCAGGAATTGTAATTATGAATCCCAGAACAGTAAGCACGACCATCAATCCGGAACTCTGCATCGGTTGCGGTGCCTGCATCCGAGTCTGCCCCTCAAATACCATCTCCCTGGTTGATGATAAGGCAGTGGTCACCGGAGACCAATCCCTTGGATGTGGACATTGCATGGCCATCTGCCCCACCCAGGCCGTCACCGTTGAAGCCCTTGATCCCAAACAAATTCAATTTGAAACATTTTCCATGGACAGCCAATGGTTGGGCCATGGAAATCCATCTCCCAATCAATTTTCCCAATTGCTGGCCTCCAGGCGATCCTGCCGCAACTTCCGTTCCCGGGCAGTTGAAGCGGCAAAACTCAGGGATCTAATCAAACTCGGTGCCCTTGCCCCATCCGGGACCAACAGCCAGGACTGGACATTTTCCTGTATCCCCACCCGGGACAGGGTCCTGGAATTTGGGGGGGACATTAAACGTTTTTTTCAGAATCTGAACAAAAAAGCAGAAAATGCTCTCCTGCGAAAGGGTTTGGCCCTGGTGGGGGTTAAGGCCCTGGACCACTATTACCAGGAGTATTACGAATCCGTCAAAGAAGCCATGGAAGACATGGAGCTTCGGAACGTGGACCGCTTGTTCCATGGTGCACCGGCACTGATCATGGTGGGAAGCGGTCCCAATGCAAGCTGTCCCATGGAGGATGCCATGCTGGCCACGGAGAATATCATCCTGGCCGCCCATACCATGGGACTGGGGAGCTGCCTGATCGGTTTTGCCGTGGAAGCCATGAAAGCCGATGCATCCATCCCCCGCAAATGGAATATCCCAAAATCGGAAACCATTTATTCGGTCATCGCCCTGGGATACCCCGATGAAACGTACCAGACCGTCACCGGTAGAAAGGCCCCCCTTATCCGGTTTTTATCATAAATGAGGTGAGTATGCTAGAGGAAGCCCCCCTTTCCATATTTGAAATTTCCAGGGAACTGCGCATTGGAACGGCCAGCACAAAATTCCTGCTCAATCGTTTCAACCGCTGGGTCAACTGGACCACGGAAGATGGAAAGCTTTGTTACCCCAGGGAAACCGTGGGGTTGCTCCTGAAAATTAAAAATGAACTGGATAAAGGCACCCTGCCTACGGAAGTTGAAGAAAAGCTTGAAAACAACCAATTGCAATCCCTGCCCGCCGAACCGGTGGTGCAAACCCCAAAGGGGATGGAATTGGATGATATTCTCTCGGGCCTCCAGGCCATATGCCAATACCAGGACCGCATTGCCTCATCCCACGAGTCCCAGGTTAAAATAGAGGAACGAAAGGCCCAGGCCATGGAAAAACGGGCCGAGGCTGAATGTCGAAAGGCAGAAGCCATGGAAAACATCGCCTCTGCCCTGCAAAACATGGGACCCTCCCCCGGCTTTACACCGGAAAACCTAGCCCCTGCCCAGGAAGGACTCCAGGCCATTCAAACGGATTTCGCCCCCCCGGCCCACAGCCCTGAACTCACATCTGGGGCCCAGGGCAATGAGATCACCCCCCGGGACGACCTCAGCGATCTGGTCAATGGGGACAAGGTGCCGGAAATCAATAGCGCGGACCCGGAAATCCAAGGGTCGGATCCCACCCTGGATATGCTGGATAAGATGGCAGCCGACGCCATTGAAAATGTGGTTGAGGACATGGACCTGGATGACCTCAGCCTCCTGGTGGCATCGGAACCCGACACCGAAGAAAAAGATGATGATGTTGAAAACATACTGGATGCCCCGCCGCTGTCGGATATGGAAACCGATGCGCTGGACCAGCTCATAGATGATGTTTCAACAGAAGCGCCT
>JAKSBM010000313.1 GCA_022361135.1 Desulfobacterales bacterium
CGATTTATCTGTCTACGATGTATTCGGACTCCTGGGCGAGGGAGGAAGCATTCTGCTCATCCCGGAAGCAGAAAGAAGGGATGCCGATTTCTGGCTGGAGATGAGCCTTAAACACGGGGTCACCCTGTGGAACTCCGTCCCTGTCCTTGCAGAAATGCTGCTGACTACGGCGGAAAGTAAACAGGTTCAAATCCCCTCCCTGAAAACAGTCCTTCTCTCCGGGGACTGGATCAGCCTGGACCTTCCCGCTCGATTAGGCAACACGGCCCCGGAATCCAGACTCATTGCCATGGGCGGAGCCACCGAGGCCGCCATCTGGTCCAATGCCTGCCAGGTGGAATTGCCCCTTCCCTCCCACTGGACAAGCATCCCCTATGGGCGGCCCCTCACCGGCCAGGCGTACAGAGTCATGGATACCAAAGGACGCGATTGTCCGGATATGGTTGCCGGAGAACTCTGGATCGGAGGTAAGGGGCTGGCAGTTGGATACAAGCACGACCCGGAACTCACCGCCCAAAGCTTTATCCAACATGACGGGGCCACCTGGTATAGAACCGGAGACCTTGGTCGATATTGGTCCGATGGGCAGATTGAATTTCTGGGCCGAAAAGACTTCCAGGTCAAAATCAGGGGCCACCGCATTGAACCCGGTGAAATCGAGACCATTCTTTGCCGTCATCCGGGGGTGGCCAACGCCATGGTCAATGCCGTGGGGGATCCCAAGGGAAGCCGACGACTGGCGGGATACCTGGTGGCCGCTCCGAAAGCAGACAAGACGTTGATGGACACCGAAACCATTGATCCAGACACGGCTCGGAAGATGGACGACTCAATGGTTCGGGCCGGGGAAGTCCGATCCACTCAAGTACCCACACCCGATGAATTTACCGATTTCACCCACCTTTGGCAGGGGATGGAAACGACTGCTGTCAAATGCATGTGCAACACCCTGATCCAATTGGGCCTTTTTACCCAATCCGGCGAGTCCCACACCCTGGACAGTCTCATGGAAAAAGGCCGGATCATTCCCGTCTTTCGCAAGCTCATGGGCCAGTGGCTGGCCGTGCTCACAGAAGATAGATACCTTGATCTAAACCAAGAAAAACATTTTACCTGCATTGCCCCCCTGCCCCAGGCGCCCGAATCAGCGCTATGGGAGCCCATTAAACAGCGTATCAAGCACCAGCCCCAGGCCAGCATTCTCCTGGATTTTTTCATCAATTGCAGTCGAAACCATGGTGCCATGCTCAGGGGGGAAACCCAGGCCCTGGAACTTTTTTTCTCCGACGGATCCTGGGAAATTCCGGAAGTCCTCTACCAACACAACCCCTTCGCCGCCTATTACAACGGCATCGTTCGGGATGTTGTAAAAGCAACGTCCAATTCTCCAGACACCCCCATCCGAATCATCGAAGTCGGGGCCGGGACCGGCGGGACTGCGGCTGCTGTTCTCCCCGTTCTTCCCCCCGATTCCACCGAGTACATCTACACGGATATCACCCCATTTTTCCACGACCGGGCCAGGGAAAAATTCAAGGATTATTCCTTTATCCGATACGCCACCCTGGACATCAACCATCCCCCCATGGCCCAGGGCCATCCCCCCCACACCGCAGATCTCGTGCTGGCGGCCAATGTGCTCCACGATGCCTCCCATGTGGAAAAAACCCTGACCCACCTCGCCACCTTGTTGAAACCCGGCGGACGGTTAATTCTGCTGGAGGGCACCCGAAATATCCGACTTCAGATGATCAGCGTCGGCTTCATCGAAGGACTGAGCCATTACCAGGACCAGCGGCTTGAAACCAACCTGCCCCTTTTATCCCGCACCCAATGGGAAACCTGCCTTAAAAATACAGGATTTGCCCCCATTGCCGCCCTTCCCGGTGATGCGGCCCAGGCCCTGGGTCAAGCATTCTTCGAGCAACAGGTGTTCATTGCCCGCGCGCCATTAACCGTAAATCGATTTGTCCCGGATCGGTTAAAAGATTACCTGGGAGAACATCTTCCCGAATATATGGTGCCCGACACCTTGACCCTTCTGAAAGAATGGCCCCTGAATGCCAATGGGAAAATAGATCGAAAGGCCCTTCCGATCCCAGGCGATTGGGCACGGGAAGAAAAAAGGCAACAGACCGACAGCCCCCAGGGGCCTCTGGAAGAAGCCATCGCCGAAATTTGGCAATCGGTTCTGGACATCGATTCCATCGGTCGCAATGACGATTTTTTCAGACTGGGCGGGGATTCATTGCTGGCCACACGCCTGGTGGCCGACATTCGAAAAAAACTAAATGTGAATCTTAATCTGGGAACACTTTTTAAAACCCCCACCGTGACCGGTTTAGCCCATCGCCTGCGGGAAAGTACCTCTCCGGAAGAAAAGCCGACTTCCCAACCCTGGCCCGCACTCCGACCCAATCCCACCGAACAACACAGTCCCTTCCCTCTGACCGGAATCCAGCAGGCGTATTGGTTGGGTCGTAGCGGGGCCTATGCCCTGGGCAGCGTATCGGCCCATTGCTATTTTGAAATCCAGGCAGAAAATCTGGATCTGGACCGCACCGCCCTTGCCTGGCAACGGCTCATCCAACACCACGACATGATGCGGGCCGTTGTTCTTCCCGACGGCCAGAGTCAAAAAGTATTGGAACAGGTCCCGGCCTACGAAATCCGTACAAAGGATTACCGATACAACTCAGAACCGGATATCCAACAAGGGCTTGGGGCCATTCGCACAAGGATGTCCCACCAGGTGATTCAAACGGCCAAATGGCCCCTGTTTGATATCCGTGCCACCCTTCTGCCCCAGGGAATGACCCGACTCCACATCAGCCTGGACAATCTCATGTTCGATGGCTGGAGCATGATTCACCTCTTTAACGAATGGGCCAGGCTCTATGAAGATCCAGATGCCCCCTTGGTCCCCCAAACAATCTCATTCCGGGACTATGTTCTGGCCATGGACATGGTCAAAGCCTCCCCGGCTTATGAACGGGATCGCCAATATTGGATGGCCCAGCTTCCTCACCTGCCGCCGGCCCCGGCCCTCCCATTGGCCAACGATCCCCAACGCATTGACCACCAAACCTTTGATCGTCGATCCCATGCTCTTTCCCCCGCCACCTGGCAAAAGTTGAAAGACCGCGCCGCCCGGGAAGGAATCACTGCGTCGGCCATGTTAATCACGGCATTTTCAATGGTTCTGGGACGGTGGAGCAGAACACCACAATTCACCCTGAATCTGACCCTCTTCAACCGCCTACCGCTTCACCCGGATGTCAATAAAATTGTGGGCGATTTCACCACCCTGAATCTCCTCAGTGTCGATCTCGGTCAAAGGGCATCTTTCAAGGAAAAGGCACGTGCCATTCAGGCCCGGCTCTGGGAAGATCTGGACCATGGGACCTTTTCCGGCCTGGATGTTCTCCGGGAATATGCACGAATGAACGACAAGGTGGGAGAAACGGTGATGCCGGTTGTATTCACCTCGGCCCTGGGTGTTGAACATGCCAATGGAAAGGGGAAGCCCATCAATTGGAATATGGATGCCATGGGCGAGCTGATCCACGGCATCAGCCAGACGCCTCAGGTATGGCTGGACCATCAGGTCATGGAAAAAAACGACGGCCTCACCCTGGTATAGGACGGGGTCCGGGATCTCTTCCCCGAAGGACTGCTGGATCAGATGTTCACAGCCTATATTAACCTGGTAACACAACTGGCCCATGCACCGGAGAGTTGGAATAATTCCCGCCCCCTGCCCCTGCCGGCGGAACAGCAGAAGATCCGGCATGCGGTCAACCAAACCCAAACCCGCCAATCCAGACAGATGCTTCACACTCTCTTCGAAGAACAAAGCCAAAAAACACCGGAACACATCGCCCTCATCGCCACGGATAAAACTCTGACCTATCAGGAATTATCCAGGAAGTCCCATATTCTTGCCAATGCATTGAAGGCCAAGGGCGTCGCCTCCGGCGCCCTCGTGGCAGTGATCATGGAAAAGGGATGGGAACAGGTAACGGCCCTACTGGCGATTCTTAAAACAGGGGCCGCTTATCTGCCCATTGATCCTAAGGTTCCAGCGGCCAGACTCTCCCTGCTTTTGGAAAATGCCGGTGCCTCCCTGGCGTTGATCCAATCCCGAATCCAGACGGATTTACAACTTCCCCAGACCACCGTCTGCATGGCCGTGGACCAACTTCTTTCCGACATTCCCCCGTCCGATCATCTCCATTGCAAATCCAACGAAACATCGGATATGGCAGATCCAGATACCCTGGCCTATGTAATTTACACCTCCGGCTCCACCGGGGTTCCCAAGGGGGTTGCCGTCTCCCACAGGGCGGCAGTGAATACCATTCTGGATGTTAATCGCCGCTTTGACATCACCGCTGAAGACAGGGTTCTGGCCCTCTCCAACCTGAATTTCGACCTCTCCGTATACGATATTTTCGGAATTCTGGCCGTTGGTGGAACCCTGGTCATACCCCGCCCCGACCGACTCAGGGACCCCGAATGCTGGATCAAAGACATGGAACGCCACGGCGTAACCATCTGGAATTCCGTGCCGGCTCTGATGCAGATGCTCACCGATTATATTCTGGAGCACCCCGATCCGCCGACACCGACACTGAGGGTATCCATGCTCAGCGGAGATTGGATCCCCCTGGATCTGCCAGCTAAAATTCGAAAAATGGCTCCGTCTTCACGAATATTCAGCCTTGGGGGAGCCACAGAAGCCGGAATCTGGTCCATCTTCCATCCCGTGGATGAAAACACCCCCAAAACAGGGTGGAAAAGCATCCCCTACGGCCGTCCCCTGGCAAATCAACAATTCCATGTGATGGCAACGGACCTGAGCGATTGCCCGGACTGGGTTCCCGGACAATTGTACATCGGAGGAACCGGCCTTGCGGATGGATATTGGAAGGATCCGAAGAAAACCTGCCAACATTTTATCACCCACCCCGGCAGCGGAAAACGACTCTATGCCACAGGCGATTTGGGCCGTTACCATCCCGACGGCACCATTGAATTTCTGGGCAGGGAAGACTTCCAGGTTAAAATCCGCGGCCATCGCATAGAGTTGGGAGAAATTGAGGCGGCTTTGAAGGCCATTCCCCAAATATCGAATACGGTGGTAGGGGTGACAGGAACGCCTCCAGAATCACTCCGGCTGGCCGCCTGGGTGGTTCCCGCCGGAACAGTGCCGCAACCACCCGACAACAGGACTGAATTACAAACAATGATTATGGACAACCTACGGAATACCCTTCCCGGATATATGGTCCCGGATGCCCTGATATTCATGGATACCATCCCCCTGACCGCCAACGGAAAAGTGGACCGAAAATCCCTACCCCAGCCGACATCCCGGCCCCGGATCAGCCAGGCGCCCCCCCAAACAGCAACCGAACAGGCCCTGGCAACTATCATCCAGGACCTGTTGAAAACGCCCATTCACAACATCCACGACAACTTCTTTGACCTCGGACTCAATTCCCTTCACATGGTACGACTCCAATCCAGGTTGGGCCGGGAATTTGATACGGAGATATCCGTAACCGAGCTGTTTCAGTTCACCACCATCAACGAATTGGCTCGGCATCTGGTGGATCCTGAACAGGGCAGGCCCCTTAACAGAAATTCGAGTCCACGACGGGCCAGGCGATCTTCCGCCCCCCGGGCCAATAGAAGAAACAGCCGCAGGGCAGCCAGACAGCTCACCACAGCATCCCCGTCCACCCCAGAGCAATCAACCCAGACAAGGAGATAGAACAATGGAGCGTACAGCGGACACCATTCCTTCCAACGGCATTGCCGTCATCGGCATGAGCTGCCGATTTCCCGGAGCAGACACACCGGAACAATTCTGGGAAAACCTGGCCGCGGGAAAGGAATCCGTTACCTTTTTTTCCGACGAAGATCTTCTGGCTGCAGGGGAAGATCCGGAACGTCTCAACCAACCGGATTATGTGAAGGCCGGATGTCCCATCCAGGACATTGACCGGTTCGACGCATCGCTTTTCGGTTATTCTCCAGGGGAAGCCCGCACCATGGACCCCCAACACAGGCTTTTTCTCGAATGTGCCTGGCGGGCGGTTGAAGATGCCGGTTATCCTCCCATGAATTGCCCCGGCAGTGTCGCCGTCTTTGCCGGAACACGGATGAGCACCTATGCAAACCCGGCCACGGCCGCACTGGGTAGCCCCGACGACTTCCAAACGCTTATCGGTAACGACAAGGATTATATTGCCTCCAGGGTCTCCTACAAACTCAATCTCAAGGGACCCAGCATGGCGGTGCAAACCGCCTGCTCCACCTCGCTCACCGCAGTGCATCTGGCATGCGAAAGCATACTCAACGGCCAGTGCGACATGGCATTGGCCGGCGGCGTCGCCCTTTTCCTCCCCCAGATCCGGGGCTACCAATACAGACCGGGAATGATTTTTTCCCAGGACGGCCACTGCCGCGCCTTTGATGAAGGCGCCAATGGGGTAGTCTCTGGAAACGGTGCCGGTATGGTGCTGCTCAAATCCCTGGCCGAAGCCCTGGAGGACGGGGATCATATTTACGCCGTAATTCTCGGCACCGCCGTCAACAACGACGGCAGCTCAAAGGCCGGTTACACCGCCCCCAGTCCCGAGGGGCAGGCGGCTGTAATTGAAGAAGCCATGGCCGTGGCAAATGCATCCCCGGATAGTATCAGCTATGTGGAAACCCACGGCACCGGAACCTTTCTCGGTGATCCCATCGAAGTCGCCGCCCTCTCACGGGTATTTGCCAATGCCCAGGGCCCGTGTGCCCTGGGATCGGTAAAGACCAACATCGGCCATCTGGATACAGCCGCCGGTATCGCCAGCCTGATTAAAACCGTATTGGCGGTGAGCCACGGAGAAATTCCGCCCAGCCTGAATTTCAATCGGCCCAATCCGGGAATCGATTTTGCCAACTCCCCTTTCCATGTCAATACCCAACTGACCCCCTGGCCCTCGACACCCTGCCGTGCCGGAGTCAGTTCCTTCGGCATCGGCGGAACCAATGTGCACGTCATTTTAGAAAGCCCCCCTTCCCAATCTCGCCCTCCCGCCCCAAGGGATATCCCGTCACACCTTTTGACACTCTCCGCCAGGAGCAGAGAAGGACTGGGCAAGCTTGCAAAACGTTTCATCCGTGAATTGGCCCATCGGCCGGAGATGAATCCCGCCGACCTTTGCTTTACGGCCAATGCGGGCAGACACCACTATCCCTGGCGCCTGGCACTGAAAGCCCGAACCACGAAAGAATTTGAAGAAAAGCTCTCCGCACGTATTACGGATAATGGGTTGCCGGATGCGCCAGCCCCCATAAACGATATGGGCAAAGGTCCTGTATTTCTTTTCACCGGCCAGGGATCCCAGTATCCCGGAATGGGCCGACACCTCTACCAAAACCATCCGGATTTTCAACGCACTATTGATCGGTGCAACGAATTACTTTTGCCGCAACTGGATATCCCGTTGACCCAACTGCTCTTTGACCCGGATTCTAAAAAAATCCACGATACCGCCTATACCCAGCCGGCCCTCTTTGCCCTGGGATATGCCCTGGCAAATCTATGGATGTCGTGGGGTGTTACCCCCGGAGCTGTTCTGGGACACAGCGTGGGGGAATACGTTGCAGCCTGCCTGGCCGGAGTCTTCTCCCTTGAAGACGGGCTTTCACTGATTGCCGCCCGGGGGCGACTCATCCAGGCATTACCCCGGAATGGTCGAATGAAAGCGATTTTTGCCCCCTTATCCGTTGTGAAGGAAGCCCTGGCCCCCTTTTCCGAAACCGTATCCATTGCAGCGGTGAACGGCCCGGAAAGTATTGTTATCTCCGGTCTTGCCCACAGTGTGGAGCAGATAACAGCCCAATTAAAAGAACAAAGCATCCCATCCACCCCGCTCAACACATCACACCCATTCCATTCTCCATTAATGGCGCCCATTCTGGATGAATTTAAATCCGTTGCAGCAGGCATTCGCTATTCTCCGCCCCGCCTGCCCCTGGTTTCCAACCAAACCGGGATGATCACCGACCAGATTCCCGATGCGTCTTACTGGACCGCCCACATCCGGGATACCGTACAATTTCATTCAGGCATCACCCACCTCTTCCAGCAGGGGTATACCCGATTCATTGAAATGGGCCCTGATCCGGTGCTCACCCGAATGGCCAATGCCTCAGGTACCCCGGACCACACCCAGTGGACCGCAACCATGGCCAGTGGAAAAGATGCATGGGAACAGACGTTAGAGAGCTTAGGAAGCTGGTATTGCTCCGGTGGCCATGTGAATTGGGCAGCGGTTCACCGCCCATTTCCAGGGGCAAGACTCTCTCTGCCCCCCTGCCCATTTGAGCGGGAATCCTATTGGCAAGCGCCGGCCCCCATGCCTCCGAGCCCCAACTCCCCGGACCATGAATGGCAGCAGCTTTACACCCAGGGGACAGATGCGGCCCGCCAAATCCCCGACCCAACACCCGAACGCCCCCTCCACGATTTGTCGACCCTGTATGCGGCGGCGGCTCTCAATCCCCTTGCCGGAAAATCCCCGGATGAGATCGCGTCGGCAACCATCGAGCATGAAGGGGATTTCATCCCCCGATACGCCCAATTAATTCAACGATTGGCACACAACATTTTCAGTGGGGAAAGGGCCGAGGAAAAGCTGGCAACCATCTCCCAAGAACGCCTCAATCAGGAATTATCCAAAGTAAAAAACGCCTACACAGGCAACCCTGAAATCATCGAATTCATCCGCAGATGCGGGGATCATCTGCCAGGCATCCTATCAGGAAAGGTCGACCCCAGGGAAGTGGTATTCCCCGGCGGATCCGCACTCACCGTGGAGACCCTTTACCAGGACAATGACAGGTCCCGCTTCCTCAACGGAATCGTCTTATCCCTCGTTCAGGAAAAGGCACGACAGAATTCCGGACTCAGGATTCTGGAAATCGGTGCCGGTACCGGTGCCACCACTGCCGCCCTTCTTCCCCACCTCTCCGGCAACTGCCGATATGACTATACCGATATTTCCCCCTTGTTTCTGGACAGGGCCAGGGAAAAATTCAAAGGTTTTCCATTTGTCCGTTATAAGTGCCTGGACATCGAACAATCCCCGGAATCCCAGGGATTCACACCAGGACATTACGATTTGGTGGTGGCGGCCAACGTCCTTCACGCCACCCGGAACCTGGATGAAGTGATGTCCCATGTCCGGGCCTTAATGGCACCGGGGGGAACGATGGTCATCCGGGAAATCATCCGCGCCATGCCCATGTTCGACATCACCTTCGGCCCCTTAATGAATGACGTTGAAGATACCGACCGCAGGGGGATTTCCCCCTTCCTGGGGAGAACCGGCTGGAAAGCGTTGCTCCATGAAACCGGGTTCCAAAAAACGGCGTCCTTCCCCAATGCCTCCCATGTGGATGAGGCCGTCATCATGGCCCATCTTTCCGGTGCCTTGGAAAAGTCGAAGATTCCCACAAAAGACACGGGGCACCCCCTGCTGGGACAACGCCTGGACTCCGCCCAGCCCATATTCGATGCGCGAATTCTCCCCACGGGACATCTGGCGAATCATAGGATTCAGGGACATCTCCTCCTGCCCGGTGCCGCCTTCTTTGACATGGCGCTGGCCGCCGGACGTCAAAGCCTGGTTGACCCAAATTCGGCAGATTCAGAACTAGTGTTGACCGACATGGTCTTTGAATCTCCACTGATTTTCCCGGAGTCAAATGATCCCCTGCCGATTCAAACACTTGTTTTCCCCGACGACAACCAGGGGGGTGAAGTAAAAATATGCAGTCGCCCCCGTTATTCGACCTCAAATGACTGGCAATGCCATGCCGGTGGCAGGCTTTCCACGGCATCCCGCCTAAAAGTCCGATCCCTTGCCGAAATTACAGACAGATGTTCCCGCCCGGTATCCATGGGCGATCTCAACGCGGCCTTCCCCGGCCCTCCTGATGCAAAAGGATACCCAAGGGTTAAAAACGTGGTATGCGGCACAGGCGAAGCCCTGGGTACAATAGAACTGTCCCGCACAGCCCCTGGTCTCCATCTTCCCATGGAGATTCTGGATCCCTGTCTCAGGATACTCTGGGCCATATTTATTTCCCGGGGAATCCACATTCCCAAAGACAGTATCCTGCTTCCCATGGGTGTGGATCGGGTGTGTTTGGATAATGCCGCCCACGAGTCCATCCTCTGCCATGCCCGGCTAAGGTCTGAACAGACAACTCTTGCACAGGGGTTTACGGTGGATTTCAACCTGTACACCCCATCGGGCCTTCGGGTGGCGGAATTCTCCGGCCTTCACATGGGCCGAGTTCCCCAAAACGCTTTTGAAATGCCCAATGCCGACACCGAGCAACAACCATTCAAGGTCAAGGAATCGGACGTTTTTTACGAAATCAACTGGCAGCCCCGGGAAAAACCGATTTCAAACGGATCAGAAGAAAATATTCCCCCCGACGGATGGTTGATCCTTACCCACGACCGGGATCATCGACTGATTTCCGACCTGGAAAAACAATTCAAGGATCAAGGACGTCGGGCACTAATTTCATCCCTGGAAGCAAATGAAATAAGATCTCGAATCCAACACCTGTCTGCCAACGGATCGTGGGGCATTGCCGATTTTACCCGCATCCCCCCTTGGACAACGCCGGAAGCGGATCTGCCCCAGGCTGCTGCCGGCTCCTGCAACGCCTTCATTCAACTGATCCAAAGCCTTGGCCACACATTTCCAAACCGGATCTGCATCTTTACCACAGATAGCCAAACCGTGGATTCCGACGGCAACGCAATTGCACATGGCCCCCTTTGGGGAATTTGTCGGGCTGCGGCGGCCGAATACCCGGACACGACCTTTTCCCTGGTGGACCTTCCACCAACAGGTCCGCCGTCGGCTTTTGAACTAATCGAAGAGTTGGAAACCACCATACCGGAGCCCGAAGTCGCCCTGAGAAACGGCAAAGGATACGTTCCCCGTCTGACCCCCTGCCGCCCCGGGCAGACAACACCCCTTCAACCCAAACCCGATAAAACCTATCTGATCACCGGCGGTACCGGCGGCATGGGGCTGGCCCTTGCCGGTCACCTGGTGAAAAAAGGGGCCCGACATCTGGTGCTACTAGGCCGCAGCCAGCTGGCCCCCCGGGCCCTGGAACAAATTTCCCAGCTCAAACACTGCGGTGCAACCATTGAATTAGAAACAGCAGACGTCTCCGATGCCCAGACCCTTGACCGAATCATTGGGGAGCGGGCTGCTTCCCTGGCCGGAGTTTTCCATCTGGCTGGCGTCATGAATCAAACCCTTGTGGCCGACCTGGACATGGAAAAATATACCCGGGCAACTGCGGCCAAAATTGATGGGGCCTGGCATCTACATCAATTAACCCGAAAGCTGCCCTTGGATTATTTTGTCCTGTTTTCTTCCATCTCTGCGCTCATGGGACGGCCCGGACTGGGAAGTTACACCGCCGGCAACCGCTTCCTGGACACCCTGGCCCAATACCGGCAATCCCGGGGGCTGGCGGTACAGAGCATTAACTGGGGGGCATTTTCCCATGTGGGGATGCTTGCCCAGGACAAGCAGGGAGACCGAATGCGAAAATCGTCTGGAATCCGTCCATTTACTCCGGAACAGGCACTGACTCTTTTTGAAACGTCACTGTCCACCGGGCAGGTCTGCATTGCAGATATCCAATGGCGGGCTTTTTTCAAAAACCTGTCGGGATCGGTTCCCCATCTGTTTCGGGATATTTATCAAACACAGATCACCGCGCCGCAAAACAGTTCCAGACCAATGGCATCCAATCCCCAAGATGATGCAGAGATCCTGAAACAACTCCATACAGCCCGACCCGGACAACGCCAATCCTTGTTGACCCGTTACCTCACGGCTAAAGTGGCCGGCGCATTGCACGTGGCGCCCGCACTCTTGGAAGGAGAACACGACCTCATCCGCATGGGCCTGGATTCCCTAATGTTCCTCAGGCTCACCCAGGTGCTGGCCCGGGACTTAAAAGTAAAACTGGTCCCCCATGAAATATTTAAGATGCCCACCATTCCGGCCATGGCCCGGGCCGTCAGAGAAAAAATGGTCACCACATCCCCGGAAGACATTGAAGAGATGCCCATTGTTCCCGATCCGGCGTCCAGATATCTGCCCTTCGATCTCACGGATATCCAACAGGCTTACTGGGTGGGGCGCGGCAACGACATGGAGCTGGGAAATATCGCCTGCCACACCTATTTTGAATCCCAGTGCACCGACTTGAACATTCACCGCTATACCCAGGCATGGGAACGCTTGATCCGACGCCATGACATGCTCAGGACCATATTCCTGCCCACGGGTCAACAGCAGGTTCTTGAAACCGTACCACCGCTGGATATCCGTGTTGCCGATCTCAGGGATGCCCCGCCGGAAATGATTGAATTGATGCTGACCGACACCCGGGATGAGATGTCCCACCGGGTGATGGATACGGAACAATGGCCCCTGTTTGAAGTCAGGATCACCCGTCTTCCGGAAAATCAAGCCAGAATCCATGTGGGTCTCGACCTTCTCATCGCCGATGTGGACAGCCTGTCCATGATGATGATGCAGGTGGCAGCCTGGTACGAATCTCCGGATCTTGTTCTGCCGCCCCTGGAATTAACATTCAGGGATTATGTTCTGGACGAAAAGAAACAACGGGAAACCCCGGCGTACCAAAAGGCACGAACGTATTGGATGGAACAGATCCACACCCTGCCGCCGGCACCGGACCTTCCCCTGGCCGCCGCCCCGGACCAAATCGGCACCCCGGAATTCACCCGTCGACGCTTCACCCTGGTCCAGTCACAATGGCACAATCTCAAAACCAAAGCCGCAGACGCCGGACTCACCCCCTCCGGTCTGCTGATTGCGGGCTATGCCGAGGTACTGGCCCTCTGGTCTGCCTCCAATGAATTCACCCTCAACCTCACCCTGTTCAATAGAATGAATCGGCATCCCCAAGTCAACGACATCATCGGAGACTTCACATCGGTCATCCTCCTTGACGCCGGGAAAGAAGGCCACGGGACATTCAGCCACCGGGCGGCAGCCCTCCAGGATCGCCTCTGGGAAGGAATGGCCCACCGACAATTCAGCGGTATTCAGTTACTCAGGGAAATGGGGCAGGCCCACGGACGCCACATGGGCGCATCCATGCCCGTGGTATTCACCGGCAATCTCAGGTCCGGCGGGGCCGGTTCACCCTCCCCCCGGGTGGTCGGAGATTTGATTTACAACATCAGCCAGACACCCCAGGTCTGGTTGGACAATCAGGTCATGGAGACAGAAGGGGCATTGACGGTGTGGTGGGACAGCATTGACTCACTCTTTCCCGAAAGTCTGGTGGAGGACATGTTCCGGACCTATACCGATTTCATAGAAAGATTGGCAAAGGAGCCGCTGGACAGCAAACATTCCTGGAACAATGCCCACCCCTGCTCTCCCCCGGAGCACCAGATGGAAACCCGGACCCGGGTGAATCGAACGGAAGCCCCCCTGTCCGGCGAACTGCTTCATACCCTGTTTGCAGCCCGAGCCAAGGAAAAGCCCGACGCACCCGCACTCATCGGCCCCAATTGCCAATTATCCTACGGAGAGCTGGCAGCCCTTGCCGCATGCATAGGCCAACAATTGCGCAACCGGGGAGCCGCTCCAGGCATGCAAGTTGCCGTGGTCATGGAAAAGGGATGGGAACAGGCCGCTGCTGTTTTGGGAATCCTGTACTCGGGGGCGGCCTATCTTCCCATTGACCCCGCATTTCCTTCCCGCCGCAGGCATCTGCTCATGGAAGATGCCCAGATCCGCCTGGTTCTCACCATGGAAAAATTGGACAGGGAATTGGAATGGCCGGGACAGAATTTCCCCCATAACGTGGAACGCATCTGCGTGGACAGCCTCACCCCCTCCACAGATGATCGAAAGGCTGGCATGAATCCCGATCCCATCCAGAGCCCCGAAGATCTGGCCTATGTAATTTATACCTCCGGGTCCACGGGAAATCCCAAGGGCGTCATGATCGACCACCGGGGAGCGGTGAATACCATCCTTGACATGAACCAACGTTTCAACATCGGTCCCCACGACAGAATCCTGGCCGTTTCAAATCTGAATTTCGATTTGTCGGTGTACGATATCTTCGGCCTCCTGGCGGCCGGCGGATCCGTGATTTTCCCAGAGCCCGGTCTGGCCAAAGACCCGACTCACCTGGCCGCCTGCGTGAACAATGGCAAGGTCACCCTGTGGAACTCAGTACCCATGTTAATGCAAATGCTGGTTTCCCATCTGGACAGTATGAAAGAGGCGGGTTCATCAGCCCTTCGTCTGGTCCTCATGAGCGGGGACTGGATTCCCCTTGAGCTGCCCGATCAAATCCGAAAACGTTTCACCAACGCCCGGGCCGTCAGCCTGGGCGGGGCCACAGAAGCATCCATTTGGTCCATTTTCCACCCCATTGATGCCCCATTGCGAGACTGGCGCAGCATCCCCTACGGACGGCCCATGGTGAACCAATACTTTCACATCCTGGATAAACACCTCAACCATTGTCCGGACTGGGTGGCGGGGAACATTTACATCGGCGGCAAAGGGCTGGCCAAGGGATATTGGCACGATCCAGATAAAACCAATGCCTCTTTCATCACCCATTCGGTCACTGGAGAACGGCTCTACAAAACCGGAGATCTGGGACGGTATCACCCCGACGGCACCATTGAGTTTCTGGGACGGGAAGATTTCCAGGTCAAGGTCCGGGGATATCGAATTGAGCTGGGGGAAATCGAAACCGCCATAAAGCAGGTCCCCGGGGTCAAAGATGCCGTGGTCACGGCCAACCCCGGCCCTGATGGCCGCAAACAATTGGTCGGCTATCTGGTGCCGGCCCATGGGACAGCTGGCACCCGCCTCTTTGAAACCCATACTGCGGACAAACACGTAATGGAATCTCTCTGGAACAGCCTCAGCCGTGCCGGAGAAAGCTGGGAGGCGGACACGCCGGAAGCGCTTTCACCCGTCAAGCTGGAACAATTCATGGAAGACATGGAATTCCTGGCAGCCCAATCAATTTATGCCGTTCTGGAGAAGATGGGAGGGTTCAAAAAAAATGAGACCCTGACCCTGGACAATCTCATCAACCAACTCGGAATTCTGCCCCGGTTCCGTCATTTGATGCAACATTGGCTGGGCATATTGACAACCGCAGGAATCCTCCAGGAACAGGAGAACGGTTACCTATTCCCAAAAACAGATTCCCCTGCACGTCGCCAATTCCATTCCTCCGGCATTCCGGAACTGGCACGGGCCCTTGAACAAGGCCTGGCACAAATCCCCGGACTGCTCCGGGGAGAAACAGATCCACTGGAAATGCTGCTTTCCCCGGATGCAGGCCTCACCGCCGCAAAAATGAATCGTTTCAATCCGGCAGGCAACCATTATCGCAGGCTGATTATTTCCATGGTCCGGGAACTGATCCATGGACTTTCACCACGCATCCAGGGCCAACCGATCCGAATACTTGAAATCGGCACTCGGTCCAAGCCGCTGGTATCCGATCTGCTGCCCCTGCTGGACAACGATATGTGCAACTACACCTATACCGACGAAACCGCATTTTTCAACGATCGGATCCGACGGGAGTTCCAGGGCAATCCAATTCTGGACACTGTGCTGCTGGACCTGAATAATGATCTGAACAGCCAGGATATCCCCTGCCATGAATTTGACATAATCCTGGCGGCGGACACCCTCCACCGAATCCGGAACCTCGGGCCTGCACTGGAACGCATTAAATCCCTTATAGAACCGGGCGGCTTCCTCATTTTCAACGAAACCACACGGAACAACGGGATGATGATGCTCACAGCCGGACTTTTTGAAGATGGCTTCAGCCGACTTGAGGATCACCGTGGTCAGACAGGGCTCCCACTCATGGAAGGAAAGGCCTGGTGCAACGAGCTTCAAGAGGCCGGTTTTGAAAAGGTGAAGGCATTCCCGGAAGCAAACAACACCCAAACGGGGCAGGCGGTCATCGTCGCCCGGGGGCCTGCCAAAGTCAACACCTTCGTTTCCGAAAGACTGAGCGAAATCTTAACCCATGCTTTACCCGGTTACATGGTTCCCTCGGCCTGGGTTACACTCAATGCCATCCCACTTTCCGCCAATGGAAAACTGGACCGCAATGCCCTGCCCGTCCCCGGAGGAGAGACCACCAGGGCGACCACCAAGGACAACACCCCACCCTCAAATCCACTGGAAGCCCAATTGGCTACCATATGGCAGGCTGAACTCCAGTGCTCCACCCTGGGAATTCACGATAATTTCTTTGAGTTGGGAGGGGACTCATTGCGCGCCATTCAATGCATCAACCGACTCAGGGAAGAACAAGGTATCTCCCTGCCCTTGAAAGATTTTTTTGATAATGCCACCATCCAACGCCTTGCCGCCAGGATTTCCCGGACACACACCGATCCTGAGTTAGAGGCGGACATCGAGGAGGGTCTGATATGACCACGACTGTCGACACCCCTGTCCAAGACCTGTTGGACGTATTTGAACGCCAGGGCATCACCTTGAGCGAATCCAACGGAAATCTTCGTTACCAGGCGCCCAAAGGCACCATGACATCCGATCTGCTGGATCGCCTCAAGTACCATAAACAGGATATTTTGAAAATTCTTCGGAACCGCCCCTCCCATACGCAGGAAGCGGCAGCACTGCCGTCCCTGGCATCGGATCCGGCCAACCGTCACGAGCCATTTCCCTTAACAGATGTTCAACACGCCTATTGGATCGGCCGCACCCAGGCCTTTGCCCTGGGTAATGTCTCCAGCCACAATTATTTCGAAATCCAAAGCGAAACCATTGATCCAGCCCGTTTCAACCGGGCATGGCAGCAGTTGGTGGAACGCCATGATATGCTCAGGGCCGTGGTCCGGCCCGACGGAGAGCAAGAAATTTTAAAACAGGTACCGGATTATGAATTCCAAATAAGGGACCTACGACACCTTGAAGGTGAAGCACTGACCGCAGAATTGAACGCCATCCGAAACCAGCGTTCCCACCAGGTGTTACCCGCAGACAAGTGGCCGCTCTTCGACATCGGCGTCACCCGAATAACCCAGACCACCCATCGGTTTCACCTGGGCTTTGATTTCCTGGTTTGCGATGCCGCCTCCATGATGCTCATGTTCAAGGAGTGGTGGCAGCTTTACCAATCCCCGAATACTCCCCTTCCTCCGATCGACATCAGCTTCAGGGATTATGTCCTTGCCGACGAAGCCCTCAAAACCTCCGGGGCACTTGAACGGGCTGAAGCCTATTGGCAGGAACGGATTCCCCATCTCTCCCCTGCACCCGATCTGCCCCTGGCAAAGGATCCGGCTCTGGCCACACCTTCCAAATTCGTCCGTATGGCCCATATCCTCCCCAAAGCAGAATGGGCCGCATTGAAAAAAAATGCCGCAGCCAACGGCCTGACGCCCACGGGTGCCCTTCTGGCCGCCTTCTCCCTGATTCTGGGACGATGGTCCAAGACCCCAGCCTTCACCCTGAATCTGACCCTTTTCAACCGCCTTCCCTTCCACGGACAGGTCAATCATCTGGTTGGAGACTTCACTGCATTGAGTCTGCTGGCTGTAGACACCGGCGGCACCCCGAGCTTTACCCAACTGGGACAAAAAATCCAGGCCCGGCTCTGGCAGGACCTGGACCACCGTCACATGGGTGGGGTCAGAGTCTTACGGGAATTGAACCGCAACCGGGACACCCCAATCCTCATGCCTGTGGTCTTTACCAGCCTTCTCGGTGTGAACAACGACGGTACCGCTGATGTTGAAACCGAGCTCATGGGGCAGATGGTCTACAATATCACCCAGACGCCCCAGGTCTGGCTGGATCACCAGGTGGCCGAGCGCAGCGGCTGCCTCTGGTTTAACTGGGATGTGGTCGAAGACTTGTTTCCCGAGAACCTCATGCAGGATATGTTTGACTCATACGGTCGCCTGCTCGCGGCCCTCTCGCGTGATGCCAAGGCATGGGCCGCCAATGGCCTTCCCGACCATGTGATGCCGGGCTCACCTAAAGTTGTCGCCGCAGCCCCACAACGCTCCCATAATGCTACCTTGGACGAATTATTTCTGGCCCAGGCCTCCGCCAGGACGCAGGCACCGGCAATCATCTCCCAGGAGCGCACCCTGACCTACAAAGAGTTGGATGATCTATCCGCCGCCGTGGCCGGCTGGCTCTTCCGGCACGGAGCCCGACCCAATGCACTGGTGGCCGTGATCATGGAGAAGGGCTGGGAACAGGTGGCAGCCGTTCTCGGCATTCTCAGAGCCGGGGCCGCCTATGTCCCCATTGATCCCCAATTACCCGAATTACGAAGAAAAGAACTATTGGAAAGCAGCCAAACCAGCCTGCTGCTCACCCAATCCAAGCTGGCCGCACAAATGAGTCTGGACGCCGGACTGCCAGGACTCACTACCCTAAACGTGGACGGTATCCCCCCACAGCCGGAAATATTACCCGCCCAACTTCCATCCCATGCCCCGGACGATCTTGCCTATGTCATCTACACCTCGGGTTCCACAGGAACCCCCAAAGGGGTTATGATCAGCCACGCCAGTGCCGTCAACACCATCCTGGACATCAATGAAAAATTCAAAATTACAGAAAAAGACAGGGTGCTGGCCCTGTCGAATCTCAACTTTGATCTATCGGTATACGATATTTTCGGCATCCTTGCCGCCGGCGGCTCTCTGGTGATGCCGGCGCCGGATCGCAACAGGGATCCCTCCCATTGGCACACCCTCATCAATGATCACGGCGTCACCCTCTGGGACTCGGTACCGGCCTTGATGCAGATGTTGGTTTCCCACGGGAACGGCGTCGGTTCCATGGCTTTAAAACACGTATTGCTAAGCGGTGATTGGATCCCGCTGGATCTGCCGGACCGCATCCGGGAACGGTTCCCCAATGCCCGGACCATCAGCCTCGGTGGGGCCACGGAAGCAGCCATCTGGTCCATCTATTATCCCATCACCCACGTCGCCCCGGATTGGAAAAGCATTCCCTACGGAAAGGCCTTGGAAAACCAGGAATTTCATGTTCTCAACAATTGGATGGAACCCTGTCCCAACTGGGTTCCAGGCCACCTTTACATCGGCGGTGACGGCCTGGCCCTGGGATATTGGCAGGATGAAGAAAAAACATCCGCCGCATTTATCACCCATCCCGAAAGCGGGCAAAGATTATATCGAACCGGAGACCTTGGACGAATGTTGCCCGATGGAAACATCGAATTCATGGGCCGGGAAGATACCCAGGTCAAAATCAGGGGCCACCGAATCGAGTTGGGAGAAATTGAAGCCGCAGTCACCTCCCACCCCGCCATCCAGGATGCGGTGGTCGTCGCCCGGAATCAGGCCGGCAAAGCCCATCATCTGGCCGCCTATCTGGTTCCCGGGCCGTTGGCTTCCGATCTGATTCTCAACAAGTTTCATGCAATGGAAGGCCCGGCGGCAAAACGATGGGACGCCCTTGTTTCTGCGGGTCTTACAGCAGAAACCCAAACCGGTCAAACACCAGAAGCACACCATACAATGACGGAGTTTTTCAAGGATCTGGATACCCTTTACGAACAAAGCATCTACCATGCATTTAACCGCTTGGATCTTTTTTCTCTTTCCTCCTGCAATATCCCCGACCCAACCTATACGGTGGAAACCGTGCTGGAACAGACACAGATCCATCCCCGGTATGGAAAGTGGGTTCAACGTGCCCTGGAATTTCTCACCCAGAAAGGCTATCTCAGCGCCAAAAACGGTAAGTATACCTGCCTGAGTCCCTTGCCTGTTCCAGAACTGCTCCCCTTATTTGAGAAAATCCGACATCGGTCGGAATCCGTTCTCGGTTTCTCTGCCGAAGAAACCGACCTGCTTTTGAATGCCTGCGCCAATCTGTCCGACATCCTCAAACAAAGCATCCATTCGGCGGAAATTTACACCGCCGATGAAATGCCGGATCTCTATCTCAAGGTATTCGAGCCCTGCCATGCCATTATCCGGGAACAAGTCCAAAAACTGGTTTCACGGGACTCTGCTCCCTTGAATATTATGGAGGTCGGTGCTGGTTTAGGCACAGCCACACGCCATGTTCTCCCCCACCTTCCCGCCCAACGAACCCGCTACATTTTCACCGATATTTCCAATTATTTCCTTGACCGGGCAACGCAAAACTTTACCGATTTTCCCTTTGTCCAATTCCAGCTTCTGGACCTGGACAAGCCTGCCCAGCCCCAAGGCGTTGATCTCCATTCCCAGGATTTAATCATTGCGGTTTCCGTACTCCATGACACCCTGGATATCCAAAACACCCTGGCCCACCTGAAATCCCTGCTGGCCCCCGGGGGAATCCTGCTGATGGTGGAAGAAACATTTTTCCATACGGCCTTTGACCTGACCATGGGTCTCCAACAAGGATTTGATCGCTTCCAGGATCATGGGCTGCGGCCCATCCATCCCCTTTTGACACCGACACAATGGCAAAAGGCATTGAACGACGCCGGATTCGAGAATGTGAAGCGCTTCTGCCGGAAAAATTCCGTGGCCGATGCCCTTGGATTCCAGGTTATCGCGGCCAACGGTCCGGCCTGCATTTTCCAGTTTGATACCGATGCAGTCACCGGTTTCCTCGAAAAACGGTTGCCCGCATATATGATCCCCCAGACCTTTACCCTGCTTGATACCCTTCCCCTGACACCCAATGGGAAAATCGACCGCAGGGCGCTGCCCAAACCGGACCTTCCCGCCATGCAACCGGATTTCGTCCCACCGGAAACTCCCACGGAGAAACGATTGGCTCAAATCTGGGCAGAAATCCTCCATCTCAAAGCCGTGGGTGCGGAGGATGATTTCTTCAAGCTTGGCGGAGATTCCCTTCTGGCCATCAAGCTCTTTCCTAAAATCCAGAAAGCCTTTGATGCCCAGTTACCCGTGCAAAGTCTGTTCGAAGCCACTACCCTCAGAGCCCTTGCACAAATCATCGATACCTCGGACACCGGAACGTCCTGGTCCCCACTGGTACGCCTCCGGGACGGTGACGATTTACCACCTTTTTTCTGTGTCCATGCCAGCGACGGATTCATATTCAATTACAAGTCCTTAAGCGATGAAATCGCCCGGCGAATCTCCGGGCCCTGCAGACCATTTTACGGATTACGGGCCAGGGGGACTGAAGAGGATGGCACACCCCACACCGAGATTGCCCCAATGGCCACCGATTACCTTGCAGCCATAAAGAAGGCTCAACCCCATGGTCCCTACCACATCGGTGGATGGAGCATGGGAGGTGTGGTGGCATGGGAAATGGCGCAACAACTTCACCGGGCCGGAGAATCCGTGGCCTTGTTGGTTCTGATGGATCCCCCGCCGCCGGATGAATGGCAACAGGCACGTGCCACCATGCGCCAGGGCCTGTGGGGCAAAATGAGTGTTCTTATCCCCGATCCGGACAAGGCACTTGATTTTCTGGGCATGAGCTATCGGGAATTATTGGAAGAACCCGTGGAAGAACAGATGGCACTTTTCTACGACGGCGCCCGGTTCTCCGAACAATTACCT
This sequence comes from Desulfobacterales bacterium, assembly GCA_022361135.1. Next base: position 21,695 of record JAKSBM010000313.1, read on the forward strand.
CCGGAAATGTCCCTGGACCAATTTAAAAAGGTCATATCCGTGGTCAATGCCAATCTGGAGGCCATGTGTAATTATCGGGCCGAATCTTACCCGGGAGAGTCTGTGGTGTTTCTCCACCCCGAAGAAGCCCCTGGCGAAAGACAGAATTTCTGGAAAGCATTGACTCAAAAGGATTTTCACTGCCATCAGATCCCCGGAGACCACTGGTCCATGATAATGGATCCCCATCACATTTCCGTTCTGGCCCAACGGCTTTCGGATCAATTGGAAGTCAAGGAGGCCAACAAATGAAAGTGCTGATTTGCGGGACAAAGTACGGCCAGACCTACCTTTCTCTTTTTTTGAAAGAGACTCCGGGATTTGAACTGGCCGGCATCCTGGCCCGGGGTAGTGAACAGTCCAGGAAATTTGCAGACGGATTCAAGGTCCCATTGTACACGGATACGGACCAACTCCCATCGGATATAGACATTGCATGCGTGGCCGTCCGAGCCACCATCATGGGCGGCGACGGCACCCGGCTGGCCCTCGCCCTCATGGACCGGGGCATCCACGTCATTCAGGAACATCCCCTCCACCCCGGGGATGTCAGAAAATGCCTGGACCGGGCGAAACACAATGGAGTCAGTTACCATATCAACAGCCATTTCCTCAACCTCGAACCCGTGGAAACATTCATGGATTATCTTAAAAAAGCCATGGTCCACGAAACACCGTTGTATATCGAAGCGAGTACCTCCCTGAGCTACTCTCTTCTGGATATTCTCGGCAATGTCATGGGGGGATTGGCCCCCTATGGCTTCAGTAAGGCAGTGACATGGGATGAAGCTCTGACCGCTCGAAACAGCCAGAAGGTAATCCCATTCCAATGCCTCCAGGGCATTATCTCCGGAGTCCCGCTGACATTGAAATTCCAAAACTTCTACGATTCGAAAACCGAGATGGACGACAGTCTCCTGCTGCTCCATCGAATCTGCGTGGGGCTGCCCAGCGGTAATCTGACCCTGCTCAACCCCCATGGCCCCATCATTTGGTCCATCGGACATGTCATTCAAAAATACGGGGGACCGGAAATCTTATTTGGAAAGGACAAAAACAGAGTCAACACCAAGGACAAGGACGCCATGCCCACAGCCATTTCCTTTTCCCCCCCGACTGCGCCGTCCTGGGATGACATCGTCACCCGTCACTGGCCCCGGGGCATCCTTACGGCCCTGAATAAAATGAAAACCGAAATCCAGACCACCAATCCCTGCCCGGGCCAGGAACCCGCCTATCTTATGGAACTGAGCCAGGCGTGGATGACATTGACCCGCAGTTTCGGGACCCCCAATTTCACCCGGCTGAAGCCGCCGGGCGAACCCAAGCCAGATCCCAGGGAATACCAGAAAACATGTTTCGCACCCATGATCCCTTAAAAGATAAAAACCAATGAATTAAAGGAGTTTAATCCATGAAGCAGACACTGGCACAGGATATTGCCAAATTTAAAATGCCCCGGGTGGCCTTTGTTTATGAATGGGTCATCCATCCCGTCTTTCTCCGTTTTTTTTCCGGATTTTACAAATTCCGCACCATCTACCGCCGGCTCTTGTCCATCTCCGAAAATCCCGGTTATCCCAAAGACAGCCGGGTCCAAATTCTGGATCTGGCCTGCGGCACGTTCTGGTTTGGCAGACATCGCCTTGAAGATCTTCTGGCACAGGGGAGCCACCCGCTGGTTTCCGGAGTGGACATCTCGGACAACCTCATCTCCTCCGCCCGACAGATCATGGAAAAAACAGATCATCCGGAAACCAGTTGGCAATTGCTCACCGGGAATGCACAGGCCACCGGCTTCCCGGCCAACCATTTCGATGAAATATGGCTTTGTGGGGCACTTCACCAGATCCCCAATCAGCAGAAAACCATCCAGGAAGTGGTCCGGATGCTTAAACCCGGCGGCGTATTTTTCTGCCAAACATTCTTGGAAAGCCAAAGCAGCCTATGGCACGGCATCCAAAAACGAATGGGAGAATCCGGCTTCCAATTTCTCAACAGAGAAGCCACCAAAGCATTGTTGGCACAGAATGAATTGACACAAATCGGCTGGACAGAGTCGGGGTTGGTGGGCCTATTTGCCTATGTCAAATCCCATGGCGGGACGAAGCATTCCAAACCGCAAAACAAAGTGAGGAACCATGAAAAATGACCAAATAAAAATCTGCGATTGCACCATCAGGGATGGGGGGCTGGTTAATGATTCTCAATTTACACTTGAGACGGTTCGGGCCGTGTACCGGGCTGCTGTTCTGGCCGGCATCGATATCATTGAACTGGGCTATAAAAACAGCAGGGAAATGCTGGACATTAATCAATTCGGTCCCTGGCGGTTTTGCGATGAAGAGATGTTGCGCCGTGTGGTTGGCGAGGTTAACAACCGTTCTCAAATCGCCGTAATGCAAGATGCCCACAAGGCCAAGGCCGAAGATCTTGTGCCCAGGTCCGAAAGCGCCATTGACATCGTTCGCATCGCCACTTATGTGAAAGATCTGGACCGGGCTCTGGAACTGAATAATTCTGCCGAGACCAAGGGATACACGACCTTTATCAATATCATGGCCATCTCCCATGTGCGGGACGACACCCTTGCCCACGCGCTTGACAGGATCAAATCCGAAGCCCGGGTTGATGGATGTTATATTGTGGACAGCTTTGGCTCCTTCCATCAAAAAGACATTGATCATTACATGGATTTGTTCCAAAATCGCCTCGGGGAGACCCCCATCGGAATCCATTGCCATAACCAGCAGCAACTGGCCTTTTCAAACACCCTCAGGGCCATGGAGAAGGGAGCCCTCTACCTGGACGCCACCCTTTACGGGCTGGGTCGAGCCGCCGGCAACTGCCCCCTTGAACTGCTGGCCGGCACCCTGGATCGACCTGGGACCGACATTCGTCCGCTACTTGAGGCCATCGGCACTCATATTCTCCCTCTAAAAAAATCCCTGTCCTGGGGATATGCCATTCCCTATATGCTCACCGGATTGCTCAATTGCCACCCCAAAGATGGAATTCGGCAAATGAATCTGCCGGATAACCATCCCGACAAATACGCATTTCACACATTTTTCAATCAAATTTCGCAACCGCAATCCCAACAGTCCACCTCATCGGGCTCCCCCCTGGCGTGGACCGGAAAGAATACAATATCATCTCCCCAGGAACATATAATCGCAGGGGTAGTATAGCCAAAAACCGACAAAAATTTTAAACACGAAGGAATCGAATCATGACACCATCCCGAGACTTAAACTCCCCCTGGGTAGTGGCTGAACCCAATCCCTGCCCCCGTATGCGCCTCTTCTGTTTCCCCTATGCAGGCGGAGGGGCATCCGTTTACCGGCAGTGGCAACAATACCTGCCCCAAGACATCCAAGTATGCGCCGTTCAACCTCCGGGCAGGGAGAATCGAATTTCGGAATCACCCTATCAAAATGTATTTGAATTGGTTTCGGCCACGGCGGTCGCCATCCGCCCTTATCTTGAAAGGCCCTTTGCCTTTTTCGGCCACAGCACCGGTGCGTTGGTCGCCTTTGAACTGGCAAGAAAATTGAGAGCCGCTGGCCTGGCCAGCCCAGAGATACTCTTTGTGTCCGGCAGCAGGCCGCCCCATATCCCGGAACCCAACCCCATCCATCACCTGCCCGACCCCGAATTCATCGAAGGCCTGAGGCGCTTTTCCGGCACACCGGAAGAACTATTGCAGAATAAAGAACTCATGGAAGTTTACACTCCGATTCTTCGCGCCGATCTGGCCTTGGAGGAAACCTATATTCATCCCCAGGAATTCCCTCTGCAAATACCGATGGCCGCCCTGGGCGGTACCAGCGACCAAGAGGCGCCCAAATCCATTCTTGGAGGCTGGAAAAATCACACCACCAGTCATTTCTCATTGAAACTATTCCAGGGAAATCATTTTTACTTGCGGAAAAAATATCCGGAACTGCTGGCCCATATTTCCCTTTTGATTTCTCAAACCACTACATCCGATTTTGCTTCGGCAAAGGTAACGGCATGACATTTTTCCCCCAGAATATTCAGGAGATTTCAAGATATGTACACCACATCCTTACTCAATAGCATCGGTTCCACCCCCATGGTTGATGTGGGGCTCTCTGGGCCGGGACACTGCTTTGCCAAGGCTGAATACTTGAACCCCGGAGGTTCCATCAAAGACCGAATTGCTCTGTTCATCATTGAGGAGGCCGAAAGACGCGGTGATCTTCAAAAAGGAATGACCATTGCCGAAGCAACCTCGGGCAATACCGGCATTGCCGTTGCCATGATCGGTTTGATCAAGGGATATCCCGTGAAAATCATCATGCCGGAAAATATGAGCGAGGAACGCAAACAGCTCATTCGTGCCCTGAACGCAGATCTGATCCTCACCCCCAAGGAAGAAAGTGTTGGCGGAGCTGTGAACAAACTCAACGAGATTTGTTCTTCCGGAGACTCGGTTTTTGTCCCGAACCAATTTGAAAATCAGGATAATTCCCGCGCCCATTACCTCAGCACCGGGCCGGAAATTTGGGAAGCCATGGACGGCCGGGTGGATGTCTTTGTCTCTGGAATCGGCAGTGGCGGTACCATTATGGGGACGGGAACCTTTTTGAAAGAAATGAATCCGAACCTCAAGGTGATTGCCGTCGAACCCAAGGATGTATCCGCCATTCTCGGTCACCAACCGGGACTCCACAAAATCGAAGGTATCGGGGACGGTTTTATACCTGAAATCGTCGACCTGAATCTCATTGACGATCTCTTCGAAGTCAGCGATGAAGATGCCATTGAGACGGCCAAGGGCCTTGCCGCGCGATGCGGCTATCTTACCGGTATTTCTTCCGGAGCCAATATTCATGCGGCCATGGCCGCGAAAAGACATTACGGGCCCCAAACCCGCGTGGCCACTATTCTGGCCGACGGTGCAGAACGATATTTCAGTACCGGCCTGTTTCAACAAGCCTGATCCAGATGAAAATCTAAAATGTAACGGGTAATATTGTAAGTTCGCCGGGTCGGCATGAACAACGTAAATTCAAACAATCCCGAACCGAAGCTCACCCAGAGCCCCGGTTCGGGATTCATTTTACGGTTTCACTTTAAAGGACAAGCTGCTTGAATAAAGTGCGGTGGTGCACTTTTTATCCAAATGGGCCAGGGGCGTATCCGGTCCCACTTGCTGCCG
>JAKSBM010000909.1 GCA_022361135.1 Desulfobacterales bacterium
CAGGGCATTGCCAATGCCGTGGGCATGGCCATGGCCGAACGTCACCTGGCCGGTCGGTTCAACACCGAGGACAAAACCCTCATCGACCATCACACCTACGCGGTGTGCGGCGACGGTGACCTCATGGAAGGTGTGGCCCTGGAAGCGGCCTCCCTGGCCGGTCACCTGGGCCTGGGCAAGCTGGTGGTCATCTATGACGACAATGAAATCACCATCGAAGGCAAGACCGACATCACCTTCACCGAAGATGTGAAGACCAAGTTCGAAGCCATGAACTGGCACGTGGTGGAAGTGGCCGACGGCAACGACATTGAAGAAATTACCAAGGCCATCCAGGCGGGTAAGGATGCCGTGAACCGTCCCACCCTGGTCAAGGTGAGAACCCACATCGCCTTTGGTTCCCCCAATAAGCAGGATACCCCCGACGCCCACGGCGCCCCCCTGGGTGAAGAGGAAATCCGCCTCACCAAAAAGGCCTATGGCTGGCCCGAGGACAAGTCTTTCTACGTGCCCGAAGAGGTGCTGGAAGAGACCCGCAAGGCCCTGATTTTTGGCGAAGGGTTTGAAAGCGCCTGGCAGGAAGTGTTCACCGCATACAAGACCGACCATGCCGAAGAGGCCGGGCTGTTTGTGGATGCCATTTCCGGTTTCCTGACCCAGGGCTGGGACAAGGAAAGCCCCACCTTTACCCCGGACATGGATCCCGTGGCCACACGGGCCGCTTCCGGTAAGGTCCTCAACGCCATTGCCAAAAACATGCCCGCCCTCATGGGCGGTTCCGCCGACCTGGCCCCCTCAAATAAAACCTATCTGGACTGCTCCACGGTTTTCAGCCCTGAAAACTGGGAAGGCCGGAACATCCGTTTTGGGGTCCGGGAACATGCCATGGGTGCCATCATGTCCGGTATGTACCTGCACTCCGGCGTTCGTCCCTACGGCGGCACCTTCCTGGTATTTGCCGACTACATGCGCGGCGCCGTCCGCGTGGCCTCCCTGATGAAGCTGCCCCTGATTTACGTATTCACCCATGATTCCGTGGCCGTGGGCGAAGATGGTCCCACCCATCAGCCCGTTGAACATCTGGCCTCCCTGCGGGCCATCCCCGGTCTCAAGGTGGTTCGCCCGGCCGATGCCAATGAAACCGCCGGTGCCTGGAGACAGGCCCTGACCACCATGGATTCCCCCACCGCCCTGATCCTGAGCCGCCAGAAGCTGCCCAACCTGGATCTTTCCGGCAAGAACGGGGAATTCCACCACGG
>JAKSBM010001002.1 GCA_022361135.1 Desulfobacterales bacterium
GGTGACCAGTTATTCCACTTATTGTGATATTAGTTCGAAAATATGGAAAATGAATTTCGATTTTACCACTTATCAAAATTTAGATCTAATTTTCCACCTACCCCGATATTAGAGCCGTTGAAGATAAGCATCCTCAATCCCAAACTACAACCATCAACTTAATGCTCTGTTAGATTACTTTTCCATTAAAGAGTAAAGAGAAAAAATTCAACATGATTATCGGGCACGATAAATCATTCCATTTGCTATCCGTTTACCATTGGCAGTGCGGTTAGGTTGGGGGCGGGGTGGTCCTTCGAAGGCCGTTGCAAGGGCAAGGTTACAGCCCCTTAATGCAATGGAGGTGAAATTTCCAACTGTTTGAGCACCTACTGGAGCGCAGTTTTGGAATATTTCCCGGAATGGAATTTAGGGGCTGTCCTTGTTCTTGCCCGGACAAGAAGGGCCGCCCCGCCCCCGACCGGGTTATGTGACCGATTTCAGCAGCCTCACACATATGGGCGCCAAAGCCAAAGCCAAAGCAGACATTTCCTCGTACAATCAAAAAATCAACCGAAATCCAATCCAGTAATCGGGGTCATTCACAAAAACCACCAAACAGCTCAGGGGTATGGATGCGCAACGCCGCATCCATACCCTATTTTTTATGCCCATTTGTGATTCCGCATATGGATTTATCCCAATTGTTCTGTTATAAGAAAGGTTTGCCTGTAAATTCACTGTGCAAATGGCAGTGCAAAATGGAAACATAAGGACCATATACCCATGAAAATATTCAACTACCCCTCGGAAGAAGCGGAAAAACGGGTAAGGGACACCATAGAAAGGGGCCTGGGCTTTTCCCAGGACGACTACGACAATGTAGATGCCTACATCCGGGACGTGAAGTCCCGGGGGGACGAGGCCCTGGTGGAATATACCCATAAATTCGACTCCAAGGCCGTGACCCAGGAGACCCTCAAGGTCACCCCGGCCGAATTCGACGCTGCCCTCCATGCTGTGGAGCCGGCATTTCTGAAGGCCCTGGACCGGGCCGTGGATCAGTTGAAGCATTTCCATTCCAAGCAACGGGAAAATTCATGGATGGATACCCCCCGGAACGGGGTCATGGTGGGACAGATGGTCAAGCCGGTGGAGGCGGCCGGGGTTTACGTCCCCGGTGCCCAGGGCGGAAAAACCCCCCTGGTCTCCTCGGTACTCATGGGCGGTATCCCGGCCAAGGTGGCTGGCGTGGACCGCATCGCCCTGATGACGCCCCCCATGGAAGACGGCAGCGTCAATCCCCACATCCTGGCCGCCGCAGCCAAGGTGGGCATTACCGAAGTGTTTAAAGCCGGCAGCGCCTGGGCCATTGCCGCCCTGGCCCACGGCACCGAACAGGTGCCCCGGGTGGACGTGATTGTGGGGCCGGGCAATATCTACGTCACCCTGGCCAAAAAAATCGTCTCCGGCACCGTGGGCATTGACATGATCGCCGGTCCCAGCGAAATCCTCATCATTGCCGACGATACGGCGGATGCCGATTTTGTGGCCGCCGACCTGCTCTCCCAGGCCGAGCACGACCCCCTGGCTTCGGCCATCCTGGTGACCACCTCCCAACGCCTGGCCGACGAAACCGCCAAGGCCCTGGAACCCCAGCTGGAAGCCCTGCCCCGCAGGGACATTGCCCGCCATTCCATTGACCATTTCGGGGCCATCCTGGTGGTGCCGGACATTGAAACCGGCATTGAGCTGTCCAACCGGCTGGCGCCGGAGCATCTGGAACTCATGGTGGAAAATCCCTTTGAATACCTGGACCGCATCCGCAATGCCGGTGCCGTATTCATGGGTGCCCACACTCCGGAACCCATGGGGGATTATATCGCCGGCCCCAACCATGTATTGCCCACGGCCGGGACCGCCCGATTCTCCTCGGCCCTGAGCGTGGATCACTTTGTCAAAAAAACCAGTCTCATCCACTATGGACAGGCCGCCTTTGAACAGGAGGCCGACGACGTGATCAACCTGGCAGAAACCGAAGGGCTGGAAGCCCATGCCAATTCCGTGCGCATCCGAAAAATCAAATTGAATAAAAGGAATAATTAAACCATGCAGACCATCAGAGGTTTCAGGGATATATTGCCGGAAAACATCGGCATCTGGCAGAAGATTGAAAAGGAATTCAACGCCCTTTTCTCGGCATTTGGATACAAGGAAATACGAATCCCGGTGCTGGAAAAAACCGAACTCTTTGCCCGGAGCATCGGCGAGGTCACCGACATCGTGGAAAAGGAGATGTACACCTTTCCCGACCGCAAGGGGGACAAACTCACCCTGCGGCCCGAGGCCACGGCCTGCATCTGTCGCTCCTATGTCCAGCACAAGATGTATGCATCGGAGCCGGTGCGGAAGTTCTGCTTCAGCGGCCCCATGTTCCGCCGGGAACGCCCCCAGAAAGGTCGCTATCGCCAGTTCTACCAGTTGGATGCCGAGGTCTTCGGTATCTCTTCGCCCTACATCGATGCCGAGCTGATCTTCCTGCTCAATGAACTTTTCCAGAGATTGGGACTGACGGGTCTCAACGCCCACATCAACAGTTTGGGCTGCCCGGACTGCCGTCCCAAGTTCACCCAGGCCCTCATGGACTACCTGGGGGCAAATAAGGAGAATCTCTGTGAAAATTGCAAGCGGCGCATGGAAAAGAATCCCCTGCGGATTCTGGACTGCAAGGTGGAAGGTTGCCGGGAGGCCCTGAAGGGCGCTCCGGCCACGGTGGACCACCTCTGCCCCGATTGCGATGCCCATTTCAACACGGTGAAGACCACCCTGGCAGCCCAGGGGGTTGAGTTCACCGTGGACAAAAGCCTGGTCCGGGGGCTGGATTACTACACCCGGACGGCCTGGGAAATCCAGACCACAGCCCTGGGCGCCCAAAGCGCCGTGGCCGGCGGGGGCCGTTACGACGGCCTGGTCAAGGAGCTGGGGGGACCGGAGACACCGGCCATTGGATTTGCCATCGGTTTTGACCGGTTGGCCGAGGTCATGGAACAATTGGGCCAGATCCCGGAAGAACCCGGCCTGGACCTGTTCATCCTTCCCCTGGGGGAAGCGGCCATGGACAAGGCCTATGCCTGGTATTGCGCCCTGAACCAAAAGGGGTTCCGGGTGGATACGGATTTCCGGGGCAAAAGCATGAAGGCCCTGATGAAGCGGGCCAACAAACTCAATGCCGCACGGGTCCTCATTGCCGGGGAAAACGAGCTGGCAGCCAACACAATCATACTCCGGGACATGGCCACCAAGGAACAGGTGGAACTGCCCATGGAAACCATTATTGACGATCTGAGTTCCATTCTAAACAAATAAGGGGAATAAACCAGGTGACTGATTTACTAGGAAAAATGAAAAGGAGCCACTCCTGTGCCGCCCTCCGGGCAACGGACAAGGAACAGGAAGTGGTATTAATGGGTTGGGTACAGCACCGCCGGGACCACGGCGGGGTTATTTTTGTGGACCTGCGAGACCGGGAAGGCATCACCCAGGTGGTATTTGACCCCTCCTACAACGCCGATGTCCACGAAAAGGCTTCCGTGCTGAGAAATGAATATGTCATCGGAATCAAGGGGAAGGTATCCCCCCGTCCGGACAGCATGGTCAACCCCAATATGGTCACCGGTGCCGTGGAAATCATGGTGGATGAGCTGCGGATCTTCTCCAAGGCCAAAACCCCGGCTTTCCAGATCGAAGAACGGGTGGAAGCCTCTGAAAATGTCCGCCTCCAATACCGTTACCTGGACCTGAGACGGCCCAAACTCAAATCCAATATCCTGGCCCGTCACACGGCCACCCGGGCCATCCGCAACTACCTGGACGACAATGGATTCATCGACATTGAAACCCCCTTTCTGACCAAATCCACCCCGGAAGGGGCCCGGGATTACCTGGTTCCCTCCCGGGTGAACCAAGGCCAATTCTTTGCCCTGCCCCAGTCCCCCCAGCTCTTCAAGCAGATGCTGATGATTGCAGGCTTTGACCGCTATTACCAGATCGTTAAATGTTTCCGGGACGAGGACCTTCGGGCCGACCGCCAGCCGGAATTCACCCAGATCGATATGGAGCTCTCCTTTGTGGATGAGGAACAGGTCATGGACATTGCCGAAGGCCTGATCCGCAAAATCTTTAAGAATGTCCTGGACATGGACCTGCCCGAAACCTTCCCCCGAATGACCTATGCAGAGGCCATGGACCGTTTCGGTCTGGACCGGCCGGACCTGCGCTTTGGCATGGAATTGTGCAATGTATCCGACCTGGTTGAAAACACCGGCTTCAAGGTCTTTGCCTCGGTGGTTAAGAACGGAGGGCTGGTCAAGGCCATCAACGCCAAGGGATGCGCCGACTTTACCCGGAAACAGATCGACGAACTCACAGAATATGCCGCCGTCTACCGGGCCAAGGGCCTGGCCTGGATCAAGATCAAGGAAGACGGTTCCTGGCAGTCCCCCATCGCCAAATTCTTCACCGACGACGAACAAGCCGCCCTGGCCCAGCGTCTGGACATGGAAGTGGGCGATATCATCTTCTTTGTGGCCGACCAACCCAAGGTCACCAACGAGGCATTGGGACAGTTGAGAAATGAATTGGGCCGGAGACTGGGTCTGGTGAAGGATGACGAATTCAAATTCACCTGGGTCACCCACTTCCCCCTCTTTGACTACGACGAGCACGAAAAACGCTACCAATCCCTGCACCATCCCTTTACCGCGCCCCAGGAAGAAGATCTTCCCAAGCTTGCATCGGATCCTCTGGCCATCAATTCCCGGGCCTATGACCTGGTGCTCAACGGCATCGAAATCGGCGGCGGCAGCATCCGTATCCACGATATGGAACTCCAGCAGAAGATCTTTGATTGCCTGGGCATCGGCGAAGAAGAGGCCAAGGAAAAATTCGGCTTCCTCCTGGAGGCCCTGGAATCCGGTGCCCCGCCCCACGGTGGCCTGGCCTTTGGCCTGGACCGGCTGATCATGCTTTTGTGCAAGGAAGACAGCATTAGAAACGTCATTGCCTTCCCCAAAACCCAGAGAGCCACCTGCCTGCTCACCGAGGCCCCCTCCCCTGCGGCCCCGGCCCAGCTCCAGGAACTGGCCATCCGGGTGGCAAAGATCGAAGAATAAAAGCGTTCTGATATAAGAAAGGCCCGTTTCCCAGAAGGGAGGCGGGCCTTTTTACTTTAAAAAATTTCCTTTTCTAGACAGGCTTTCGCCGCACGCAAAGGATGGGGGTATTAAAGACCAGGGCCGAGACCTCATCGTCCCGCTGCACCTTAAGATCCAATCCCTCATGGTCAATTTCAAAATATTTGGAAATCACATCCACAATATCCTGTTGAAGTTCATTCAGGGTCTCATCGTTGACCTCTAATTGGTCGTATATCAAGGAGAATTGAAGTCGCTTTTTGGCCTCATCCTTGGAGTTCTTCCGATTGGGGAGCCGATTGAATAATCCACCAAGCATTTGTCTCTCCTTATCTATTTAATTCCCAGGGACTTGCTGAGCTTCTTCCACACCGATGTTTTATGGGTGGGAACCACCACGGGCACATCCGGATCTCCGGCCAGGCGCTTGGCAATGCGCTTAAAGGCCTGGCCAGCGGTGGAATCATTCTGGAGCACCAAGGGCGTCCCCATGTTGGAAGAAATCAGCACCTTATCGTCCATGGGAACCAAGCCGAGAAGATCAATGGACAAAACATCCAAAACATCTTCATGGCTGAGCATCTCTCCTCGTTCCACACGGACGGGCTCAATGCGGTTCACGACGAGCTTGGGCTCCAGGGACCTGGCATAGAGCAGTCCAATAACCCGATCGGCATCCCGAACAGCAGAGACATCCGGGGTGCAGACCACCAGGGCCATGTCTGCGGCGGTCACGGAGTTTTCGAACCCCCGCTCAATGCCCGCCGGGGAGTCCATGATAATATAATCAAACTGGGCCTTCAGCACCTTGGCCACCCGATCCACCCCGGAGGTGGTGAGCACATCCTTATTGTCACTCTGGGAAGCCGGAATCAAAAATAGGTTTTCAATGCGACGGTCCCGTATGGCCGCCTGCTCAACCTTACACCGGCCCTTAACCACATCCACAATATTAAATACGATGCGATTCTCCAGCCCCATGACCACGTCCAGATTCCTCAAACCGATATCCATGTCCACAATGGCCACCCGATTGCCCTCCAGGGCCAAGGCAGCGCCAATGGATGAGGTGGTGGTGGTCTTACCGACCCCCCCTTTACCCGATGTTACAACTATGATTTTTCCTTCCAAATTCACACCTCGATTCTAGAATTTAGGGTCAGACCACTTCCGGCCAGGGAATTCTCCCGAACGGATTGGTTTTCATATAATCTTTCACAATAATTTGATCCCCTTCCACCGATGCAAAGGCGGGGAGATCGGCTTCCCCAGTCTTACTGCCCGCTGCAGACAGACCACCGATTTTAATATGGGTGGGCTTAAAAACAAGGGCAAATACCATGGCGGACGCGTCACCGTCCTTGCCGGCATGGACTTTTCCCATGAGCTTGCCCAATACAATGATGTCCCCCCGGGCATAGAGTTCGGCCCCGGGGTTCACATCCCCGGTAATGATCAAATGCTTTTGGGTATCGATTTTCTGACCGGCCCGAACCCGGCCCCTGAGCATGAGGACATCGCTTCGATGGTGGTCCCAGCCCTTGGACAGATCCCGCTGCCGGATCCGCTTCACGGGGGCAGGACGCTTTTTTTGGGGCGGCGTCACCGACCCCACACCAAAGGTGGTAATAAGGTAGGTTTTAATCTGTTCCAGGAGGGGTTCCTGCCCCTTGGCATCCCCCACATCCAAAACCACACTGGCATCCATGGCCAGGTGTTTAAGGTCTCGAAAGATCCTATCCACTTCAGAAATCAGCACATCGCAAGAATGACTAGGGTCAAGGGTCAACCAGAAACCGCGCCCTGCACCCTTTATTTTTACAGGGGCGGATTTTTCGAAATGTATCATTAGTTTTGCTTTGACAATTGAATGTTAAATACATCTTCGCAGGACTATAGGGAATCGGGGAACCCGTGTCAAGGAAGGAAGAAAGCCCTATTCCAGGGCTTCTCTGATTTTATGGGAAAAATCGATGACGGAATAGGGCTTAAGAATAAAGCCCTTACACCCCTGGTTCATCATCTCCTGGGCCTTCTCATCAATGGAATACCCCGTGGACAAGAGGACCTTGACATCGGGATTATGCTTTTTCAATTCCATGAAGGTTTCAAACCCATTCATCTGGGGCATGATCATGTCCAGAATCACCAGGTGGATCCTGCTTTTCTCCTGGGCATAGATCTCCAGGGCTTCTTTCCCGGAGGAGGCGGTCATGACGTTGTACCCCAGGGCCTTGCAGATTTCCTGGTCCACGGTGAGAATCCGCTGTTCATCGTCCACGATGAGAACCGATTCATGGCCCAGGGCCAGCTTTTCATCGGCGGAGGGGGTGTCGGAAATATCCACGGGGTCGGCCAAGGGAAGGATGATGGAAAAGGAGGAGCCAGCCCCCGGGGTGCTCCATACATCAATGACCCCGCCATGGTTTTGAACAATTTCCCGGGCAAAGGTAAGGCCCAGGCCTTGCTTTTCAGGATGATCGGCATGGTCCGCCGAATAAAAGGGTTTAAATATCTTGGAAAGCACCTCTTCATCCATGCCAATCCCGGTATCCGTCACCGTAATCTTGGCAAAATACCCCGACTCCAATCCATAACGGCGGGCGGTACCATTGAGCAGAGGGGCCTCCTCGGTGACAACGCTGAGTTTTCCCCCATGGGGCATGGCCTGGAGTGCATTGTCCACAATGGCCATGACGACCTGGTAAATCTTATCTCCATCGGCGGAGACCACCAGGGACTTGGAATCCATATCCACATCCAGAACAATGCGCAACCCATTGAGATCCAAATTCCCCATGGCCCGTCGAACCAGACGGTTCACATCCATGGCCACGGGATAAAAATGCCCCACCCGGGCAAAGCCTAGCAATTGGTTGGTCACCTCACTGCCCTTGTCAATGCATTGGATAATCTGAAAAATATTCCCATGGAGGGGGTCAGAAGGGCTGATATTGTTCATCATCAACGTGGCATGTCCCTTGATGGCGGTCAGCAGATTATTAAAATCATGGGCAACCCCGGATGCCAACGCATGGACAGCATCTACTTGCTCGATTCTATTTGTCTGGGTATGTTTCATTTTCCGCACCTACCTTGAATAAATCCAGTTTCCTAAGTCTCTGTGTTTCAAGGGAGTTTATCTTGATGACTAGTAAAATGTAAATACCATTTATAAAAAAAAACCTTTTTTTCCAATCCCCACACCACAGGGCCATTCCTGCCTTTTTTATTGCCCAAATAAAGGATTACTGGTAAAACCCCTAATGGAGATCAACCCCGTTGGTCCCCCCAAATGTAAAGATAAAACAAAAATATTTTCAGGTGGTTGCAACCACCGTTGACACATAATAAGGTTACACGGCCCGGCCCAGGACAAAGAGGGCATGCCCCCGATGAGCATCCTAAGGTGTATGGAGCGCGAGTGTGTAAAGGAGGTTATTCCGGTGACAAATCCGCCGAAACTTGTCAGCCGGGAGTTCAAGCAGGAAAATACCCAGATTAAAATTGGGGATGCTGTTTTCGGGGACGGGTCCATGCCCATCATTGCCGGTCCCTGTGCCGTTGAAAGCCGGGAACAGATTTTATCCATTGCAAACTCCGTAAAAAAAGCTGGTGCAAAACTACTCAGGGGCGGGGCCTTCAAGCCCAGAACCTCCCCCTATTCATTCCAGGGACTGGGGGAAAAGGGCCTGGAACTCCTGGCCCTGGCCCGGGAAACCACCGGACTGCCCATTGTCACCGAGGCCATGGACACCGAGACCTTTGACCAGGTGGAATCCACTGCCGACATTGTCCAAATCGGCACCCGGAACATGCAAAACTTCAGTCTGCTCAAACGGGCGGGACGTTCCAATAAACCCATCATATTAAAACGGGGCATGTCCGCCCTCCTCAAGGAGTGGCTCATGGCCGCCGAATACATCATGGAGGAGGGAAATCCCAATGTCATCCTCTGCGAGCGGGGGGTGAGGACCTTTGTGCGCCACAGCCGGAACACCCTGGATCTTTCGGTGATCCCCGCCGTCAAAGCACTCTCCCATCTTCCCATCATTGTGGATCCCAGCCACGCCTGCGGCATCCGGGATCAGGTGGCCCCCCTGGCCTATGCCTCGGCGGCCATGGGCTGCGACGGTCTCATGGTGGAGGTTCACCATAGGCCGGATACGGCCCTAAGCGACGGGGAGCAATCCCTGTACCCGGATCAATTTAAAACCATGGTAGAC
>JAKSBM010000388.1 GCA_022361135.1 Desulfobacterales bacterium
CCAGATCCGGTTTAAGCCAGCGTCCGGCCAATGGCTGGAGATCCGGGGCAATGGCCGAGTTTTCCAAAACCACGGCCTCCGTGTCCCGGGGAAGCTGTTTCAGCCACCATTTCATTTCCCCCACATGGGCTCCGGCGGTGCGCACAATGATCCGACTGCCCTCCGGCCCGAGCTGACGGGGCACCACCCCGGTGATGCGCCCATGGGCTTTGACCCCGCAGGCCACCAGGGCGGCGTGGATGAGTCGGACCACGCTGCTTTTGCCCCGGCTGCCCGTGACCAGTATTTTGGCCGTGGCGGTCAATTACACCGGATCCGCCAGAAAAGCGCCCACGCCCTTTTCCACCATGTCCCGGTATTCGGGAACCTTTGACACCTCGATGCCCTTATCCTCTTTCACAAATTCCAGAAGCCCCATGGCCACCTTCACCGCAGTGACATGGCGGGCCACCCGCAGGGAAAGCGTCTGGGCCCCGGTGTCATAGGGGATGTAAATCTGGTTCAGGTCCCTGGCCTTGGCATAGGCCTTGTCCCTGCCGTCCAGGATTAATTGTTCGTCGGTCTTTCCCCGAAACCGGCCCTGGCTGGGGTTGGCGGTTTCCATGAGAATGGCCAGGGTATCGCTGTGGTCCCCCCACTCCCGGTGGCTGAGGCCGTGGAGATTTTTGGGAGAGGGTTCCAGCCGCATGGGAATGTTCTCGGCCTCCAAATCCATGGAAATCATGGCGGCCAGTTCCATGGCGTTTTCATGGGCCACAATGGCGTCCACCACGGGATATTCCGGGGAGGCTTCATGGAGGTCAAAGGATAGATCCACCCCTTCCGTCTTGATCAGGGTGAGGATCCCGTAGGCCAGTTTTTCCGTGGCACTGCCGTCGGGTCGGCCGGGATAGGCCCGGTTCAAATTGCTGCGTTCCACACCGGCCATGGCCTGCTTTGAACTGGGATGGACATAGATGTCCGGGTTGGGCCAATCGTGGATGGGGTTGGTGGTTCTGGCGCCGAAACGGAAAATCCGGGCCGATCCGTCGGGCCGTTGAACCCTGAAGGTACCGGGATGGGCTTCCTGGGGATAGGTGTGGGTGCGACCCATGGGGTTGGCAAAGGGAATGATGATCACCCGTCCTTTAGCCACGTCCATGTTCTCCAGGAAGACCGTGGCGGCCAGGGTGCTGGAGGGTTCATTGGCATGGGTCCCCCCCAGAATCAATACCGTGCCCCCTGCTTCGGCCCCCTCTTTGATGTACACCGGCGTGTCCGCCGGGGAACCCTTGAGGGTGGGTGCATACTCGCTGAGCAGGTGTTTTTCAAAGCCGGGGGTGGGAACGACCTGATCCACCCCCGGTGCGGGGTGACGCTGGTCCCAATAGCTTCTGCCGCTGATCACGGCCATGAGCACGGCCAGGAGAAGCGCGACCACCGCCGTGATTTTACGGGTAGATGATGTATCTTTCATTTTCGGCTTCCTTATTTGATAAAAAATGCTCTCAACAACAGGGGAACCATGACCAGGGCTCCCGCCAACTGATTCCGAAAGGAATCGGCCTTCCAGACGCAACGGGCCACCAACAGGATGACCAGCAGGTTAATGGCCCAGTAAATCCAAGATATCATGATGCGTTTCCTCTTCTTTTTCGGGGTTGTCTACACATATTTTGCACAGATGATGACGGTGATGCCCCAACCCGCCGTGAGCAGGGCAGGTATGGCACAGGCCTTGAGAACCTTAAAATAATTTTTCACACCCACCACCTGGGCGGCAAAAAGACCGGCCAGGGCTGTGGGTGGCATGAGATCCCCCAAACCGGCAATGAGGCTCAAACCCGCACCCACCACAATTTCATTGCTACCCAGCATGGCCAGCAGAAAGGGAACCCCCAACACCGTGGCCGATCCATAGGCGGAGACCGCACCGAAAATCGGCATGGAGGTGGCCATTCCCACATAGAGCAGCCAGGCCGGAAGCCCCAGGGCGGAAACCACGAAGAATCCCCTCACCCCGGTCATGGTCATGATCTGGATGAACATGCCCACCCCCACCAGGATTCCCATGACCGGCAGGGCTTCTCTGATGGCTTCGGTGGCCGCATCCAGCGGATTCCACCGGGTGTCACTCAACAGCCCGCCCCCTGCAGCCAGCAAAAAGGCCAGGGGCATGCCCAGGCTGGGGAATTGCGGGGGAAACATGCGTTCGCCCCCCAGAAGTACCAGCAGAATAAAAAAGGGCATCATCAGACGCGGGGTCAAAGGCGTTCCGGACATGCGCTCCAGCTCGCTGTCCAATTCCGGATCTGACTTGCCGGCGCCGGCCTTAAGGGCGGGGTAAATCAACAGCATGCCCGTGACCACAGCCAAAGGAACGGTGCAGACCAGCAGGGGAATTCCGAATCCCACATAGGGCATGTCAATGCCGCCTCCGATGATCATGGCCGGAATATTCACCGGAGGCGCGGCCATGCCGTAGATGGCGGCCATGGCAATGGCGGCCGCCGTCTTCACCGCCGGCACCCCCAACCGCAGCAGGATGGGCGCCACCAGGGCCCCTGCCGTGAGCACGGCTGCCGATGAAGAGCCGGTGATCATACCCGGAAACATGACAAAGCCCATGAGGGAGAGGGTGAGCAAAAAAGGATGGGACTTGAACTTGCCGATGACCCAGGCCGCCATGCTCTCCATGAGACCGGTGTACTGGACGGTCTTCATGAAAATCATGGCACAGGCGATGATGAGAATTGTGTCCAGATATCCGAAACTCCCCTCCACCAGATGGTGAATGGGCACCCCATTCCCGGAGATCACCGCACCGGTGACGGCGGCGATGACCAATGCCACGGAAATGGGTTGATGAAGTGCAAAGGACGCGACGGCAAAAACCCCCACCATGCACAGCGTGTAAAAGCCTTCCGGCCAAAACCATTCCATTGTTCAATTCCTTTCCATAATTATTGTAGTCCGCTTAATTCAGGTAGTATCCTGCCCCGTTTTTCATGAGGTCCCCGTAGGCGGGAACCCCTTGGACGGCAAATGCCCGGTCCGTTTCGTCGGCCACTGCGGCACCCAGATAAATCAGCAACCGCAGGTGGATGGCCACCCGCATTTTCAGGGGCATGTCCGGATCATTGAGCACGTCGGGATTTTCCCGCCACGTATCCTGGGCCGGGTTGGGGCTTTCCGTGATAAAGGGAATGCATTCGGTTCGACTGCCGATCTCCCAATGGCTGAGTCCCTTGCTTTTGGCCGTGGTGGATTCCAGTTTCAGGGTCAGACCGGATTCCTCCTCCAGATCCAACAGGGCCATGGCCCCTATATCCACCCCCTTGGGATGGGTGATCAGGGAGTTGGCCAACCGGTAACGGCCGCTGCCGTCCGGGGTTCTGGCTTCGTGGAAATCCACCAGGAAATCGGGCTTTTCCTTCTGGATGAGGGTGAACAGGCCATGGGCCAGCTGCTGGGTGGGATTGCCCTGGGCATCCCCGGGCCAGACCCGGTTGAGGTTCCGCGAGCGCTTGCCCCGTTCAGCCCAGCTGTGATCCCCAGGATCGGTTCGCCGGTCCCCGAAATTCATATACCGGATTCCGGAGGGGGTGGTCAGTTCATGGCGTTGGGGAATCCCGCAGCGGGTATCTTTCACCGAAGCCGCGCTGGGGTTTGCATGGGGGATGACAATCAATTTCCCCGCCCGTACCTGAGCATGTTCCACCAGGATCTGGGCCGCCACTGTGCCGGCGGGCTCATTGGCGTGTGTGCCCCCCAGGACCACTGCTGTGATCCCGGGTTTTCCGCTGTCCATGACATAGAAGCGGGTATCCAGGTGGCTCCCTTTGAGGGGTTGAAAATAGTCGGAGACCATGCCGCTTCTGGTGCAACCGTTTCCGGGCCGGATGTCCGGGACAAATTCCTTGGCCCGGACATCGGAGTCCATGCAGACAAGCATGAGACTGAGTCCCAGAACAGCATGGATAACGTATGATTTGTATCGTTTAAACATCATTATCCGTTCTTTGTTTAATTGGGCGACGCAGCCCCGCCCTGGCGACGCATGGAGCCCACACCGATGAGGGTGCCGTCTTCCTTGGCTTCGATGACGTTGGGCCCGCCGAAATAGAGATGGGGATAGGCATAGGGCTTCACATCGTGGCCAAAGACCTCTTCCAGCACTTCAATGGTTTTTGGAGAAAACTTATCCTCCAGACGCAGTTCCTTATAGGTGTCGTAGCCGGCCATTTTGGGAGCGTCCACGGCCTCTTTCAGGGTCAGTCCCTGTTCCACCACACCCACCAGAATCTGGGCCGTGGTGGTAACGATACGGCTACCGCCGGGGGTGCCCAGGAGCCAACGCACCTTGCCGTCCTTTTTGACGATGGTGGGGGTGAGGTTGGTGCGGGGACGTTTGCCCGGTTCGATGTTGATCTTCTGGGCATCATTTTTCAACTTCTTGTACTTGAAGTTGCCCAGTTCGGTGTTGAGGAAATATCCGTCCACCATGCAGCCGCTGCCAAAAAGGGCGGAGATGGTCTGGGTCCAGGTCACGGCGTTGCCCTGACTGTCCATGACGGCAAAGTGAGTGGTGGAACCGGATTCGGTGTCTGCACCGGAATCGGCCTCCGGTTTCGGCGCTTCGGTTCTTCCCATCAATACGTCCCGGTAATCCTGACCCTGGTTGTAGTGTTCAGGGGTGCCCCGTCTTTTTTTCCAGGAATCCGGATTGGAGGCCTTGTCCAAGGCGATCTGCATCACCCGGGCCCTGGCATAGTCTTTACTGGCGTAACCGGCTTTGGGCATATCCTTGGCAAAGGCCGGGTCGCCCACGATGACACGCTGGTCCAGGGCGGCCAGGACAAAGGCCTCCTGCATGATGTGCAGGGCCAGGGGATCGTCGGTGCCCATGGTGCCGAAGTCGAAATGTTCCAGGATGTTCAGCAGGTTCACCAGGCGGGGACCGCCCACGGGATATCCCGAGGTATAGACGTCATGTCCCTTGTAGGTGGTGTGAACCGGTTCGGTGACAATGACCTTGTAGCCTTCCAGGTCGGATTTGCGCATGAAGCCGTCGTTTTCCTGCATATAGGCATCCAGGTTATCGGCCAGGACACCGTGGTAATAGGCATCAATGCCCTGTTCGGCAATGATCCGCAACGTATTGGCCAGGGCCGGATTGGTCAGGATGTCCCCTTCATTCCAGGGCAGGCCGTCGTCCAGGAATTCCGGAGTGTTTTCCAGAATTTTGTCATAGTTGTCGTTGAGCACCTTGGCAAAGGTCTTGCTCACGGGAAACCCCTTTTCCGCCAATTCCACAGCCGGGGCAATCAGGGTGGCCAAAGGAAGGGTACCGGCCATTTCATAGGCCTTGGCAACCCCGGCAGGCAGGCCTGGTACGCAATGTCCTTTGGGGGTGTACTTGGCTTCCTTTAATTTCATCCCTGCCTTTTTCAGATTTTTATAGGAGGCCAGCGCAGGCGCGGTACTGCGGAAGTCGATGGCGGTGATGCCCTTGCCGGCCAGATCCATGAGGGCATAGCCTTCGCCGCCCAGACCGGAGCCGTAGGGTTCCACCACACCAATGGCAAAACTCACGGCAATGGCCGCATCCACGGCATTCCCGCCCTGCTCCAGAATTTCGGCACCCGCCTTTGCGGCCAGGGGATGGGCGGCCACCACCATACCCTTTTTGCTTTCAAGGGTGGACTGGGTGGTCACGGCCCCGGCAAATGAAGTACTTAAGAGTAAACAACACACCAAGGTCCAACGAAAAAATTTCATATGCAGTATCCTTTGTCTGGGACGGAGGCTGGCTCCGTCCGGTTCAGGTTTCTAAGATTCCAGGTGTGGGCATTTCGCCCGGGGAGACAATTTGCAACGGCAATATGTCACAACAGATCCGGGTTAGATGATGCCCCATTGGGTCAGTACGACCTTCAGCGGTTCGGTGCATCCTCTCACGCCCGGAGCCGTCAGGATTTCGATGCCCTTTTCCTTGACCAGGTTGCTGATGAGGCCGTCGTGGTCGCTGCCCTCCACAATGATAATTTTGTCGGCCAGGGGCATGGCTTCGGTGATGAACTGATCGGACAATTTGCCCCGGCGCCCCTTGCCGCCGATGTGCATGACCAGGATCTTTATACCCTTGTCCCGGGCGGCGGCGATGAGATTTTTCACCCGTTCGATCTCTTCATCCTTTTTAATGCCGGCTGCGCCCATGCCTTTGGAGCTGCCGCCGACCACCACGATCAAAGCCTTTTCATCGTTCAGGCCGGAGCCTTGGAGCATTTTGTCCAGCCGGCCTTTAACCTTGGCCTTTTTCAGAACCACCTTGACCATGGTGGCATCCGGGC
Organism: Desulfobacterales bacterium; assembly: GCA_022361135.1. The sequence goes on from JAKSBM010000388.1 coordinate 6,333, forward strand.
TCTGGCCAAAGGGAGTCAGGACGATGGGGGCGGCCTGAGCTTGGGCCGGCAAGGCGATCATCAATCCCACAAGGGCTGCAAATACCAAAAACATTTGGGTTTTGAATATCTTTCTGACATTCTGGGTGTTTAACTCTGTCATTTCTCAATCCTTTAACTTTTTATTTTCAACGAACCATTGTCGTCTTATTCGAGATGCCGGGCATATCATTTCCGGCGGTGGCAGGACAAGGCCCTTTTCCAAGGGTTCCTGCCTGCCGTTATATCGGGGCATAAAGCCCATTGAACGAATCAATAGGCTTTATGGATCCAGGTGGTCTTCCAATTCATATCCCCACGGGAAATTTAGAAATCAATTCTCCACTGAATGCCGCCGTACAGGGTTTCATTCTGTGCTTTTCCGGAGCTGCTGCGCAATTCATCCACCATGCCGATTTCCGGGGTGATCATGACACCCTCGGCCAGGGTGATCCGAGCCTGTACATAGTAGGATGCTTCGGCATCTTTCTGGTAATTGGAATGATCCCGTTCCGCAGCCGTGTAGCCGTAGCCGGCTTCGAAGCGGAGCATATCGTTGAATTCATAGGCACCCACCAGGGTCAGGCCCAGACCGTCACAATCCACCAGTTCACCGGAGACAATTCTCGGGGTATCCAAAGGGGTGTTCCAGATGCCGGTGACGCCGGGGTTCTGGCCGGCCCAAACACTGCCGGACAGGGTCATGGCGCCCAGGTCGAGTTTACCGCCCACGGAAAGTAGCAAGGAATGGACATTCCAGCGTTCGTCCGTGGAAAGGCGGTGCAGCTCATATGTGTTGTAGAGGGCCGCCACATCCAACTGGCCTTTATCAAAGTAGAAGCGATATTTGGCTTCGATTTTGGGCATCCGGGTTTTGATTTCAGATGTGGTGGAGGTGTAGTTAAGGTCGTCGAAACCGGGCTCAACCAGGGCGATTTTAAAATTGCCCAGCTTCAACTGAATCATGGCTTCACGGCCTACATAGGTGCCGCCCCATTTGAGCAGGTTGGTGTCGCCGCTGGCGGCGCCTTCACCAAAGACCTGGTTGCTGGTGAAGATGTTAAAGGGGGTGGTGGTCTGCCCCACGGTCAGGGAGCCGCCGCCGAACCGCCATTCCCCATATAGATGTCTGATGGTGACGTCGTCGTCATGGCCGAATTCGAATCTGCCGCGAATGTTTCCGCTTTTGACCCGGGCGCCCAGCCGAGAGTTGGTCTGAAGCCCTTGTTCGAAATTTGAACTTGTGTCACCCGTGGGCTTGTCCACACTTGTGAAATAAGTGGAGACTCTGGCAGATCCGTAGAAATTCCAGTTTGCTGCAGATGCCGTCACTGTCCAGAAAGCCATAACCAAGGCTATGACTCCTGCCACTCCAATGCATTTTTTCATTTTTTCTCCTTTGTCGGATTGACCGATTTTAAACCACCCGGTTATCATCTGATTCAGTCGCTTTAATGCGAGTAGCGCACCATGATCGCAAAAAATTTTGCCAAATATAAAAGCACGGCGATATTTTTGTCAATATTTTTCTTATTTATTACCGACTCATGCACCAATACAGGCTTTCGTTGTGAATATTTATTTCTCCCCTCTCTATGATACCCATCTTCGGCCTTGAATTCGTTCATCAAATTCAAAGAAATCCAGGGCAGTCCACCGCCATGGCAACAGATCTTGCAAACAATATTGCGAACTTTCTCCCCCCACAATGGAAAATCAAATTTGAACGCTCCGTGAATTTAATGATTGATATCTTTAGCAAAAGACGTTAATGGAGTCTGGAAAAGCAGGTGACGGCCTGCCCGTAGTTGGAAGAAAGGAGCCCCAATTGGGACTGGGATTTAACGTACCGTTTTTTGACGAGAGGAGGGTTTTGCCATGTTGGACGGTGTCCTCAATTTCAAAAAATGGATGAGTCCGCTCATCGCCGCAGTGGTCATGGCCACGGTCTCTTCGGCCCTGGCCGGGCCTGTTCTGCTTTCATCGGTGGCAGCGGAATATGCGGACAGCGGCACGGCCAGACTCAGTAAAAAACTGGCCACCAGGTTGGGCTATGACCTGGAAATGATCTATGCCCCCTTTGCCCGGCGCCTGGTCCTCATGGAGGAAGGACGAATCGATTTTGCCGTGGGCCTCTACCGCCTGCCCGAACGGGAAACATACATCCACTATGTGGAGCCTCCTTATAAAAAGGTGGCCCAACGGCACTTTTTCCTGCTCAAGAATTCGCTCCACAACATCCGCAGCTATGAGGATCTGCGGCATCTAAAAATCGGAACCAAGACCGGCTCCAAGTATTTCAAGCGTTTTGACCAGGATCCCCGGATCAAAAAATTCCAAGTCACCACCTTGGAACAGAATTTTGAAATGCTCATGCTGGGACGGGTGGATGCCGTGATCTGTTCCTACAAAGGCGGTTTTGACCAGGCCCGGCAAATGGGGATGGAGGACCGGGTGCGGTGTGCCCCCTATTTCAGCCGGGAAATCAATCCGGTCTATGTGGGCATTTCCAAAAAATCCCCCCTCATGTCTCGGAAGGAGCTGATGCAGCAAATTCTTCAGTCATTGATCGACGCCGGACAGCTTTGAGGGCGTCCAAAGATAACCCGTGGCCTGATTCATTCCAAGTGACCCCATGATCCTGAACAAATTATTCCCCCATTTAAAAAGCGATATTTCCCTGGTCAACCAGCTCTCGGTGCGGCTGGTGCGCAACGTTATCTCTGTGGCCGTTCCCCTGGGCATCGCCTTTATCTTCGGCCAGATGCTTCTGGACTTTTCCAGCCACAAGGAGAATCTGGACAATACCGCCACCCAGGTCTTCAACATTGTGGAAAAGGCCGCCACCCACATTGTCTGGACCCTGGATAAAAATGGAGGGCAAAGCTTTGTCACCGGTATCCTTGAACACGACCCCATCGTCTCCGTGGCCCTGGTCAACGACAAGGGAAAGCTCTTTGCCAAGGCCGAGAAAGAGGCCCTCCAGCCCGCGTCCCTGGTCTCCCGTTTTCTATTCGGGGGCCACCGGGTCTATGCCCTGCCCCTGACCCGGCAAATTTCATCCCATGTGAATCTTCCCATCGGGGAACTCAAATTGACCCTGGACCCCCAGGCAGCGGTGGACCGGCTGGTGAATCGATTCACCTCCATCATGATTTTCGGCCTGCTGCTCACCTTTTTCATGGCCGGGGTATTGCTCAGTGTCTTCCATTTTTATCTGGTCCAGCCCCTGCAAATGGCCAGTAACTCTCTGTACCAGATTTCCCCCCGCCGCATCGGGGCCGAACGGATCCATCTACCACACCGACACCGGGAGGACGAGCTGGGCCGTTTTATCCAAAAGACCAATGAACTACTGGCTGCGGTGGAGGAGAATATTTCCTCCAGGGAAAGGGCAGAAACCGAGGTGCGTCTGCTGAACAAGGAATTGGAGGCCAAAGTCCTGGAACGGACCAAGGAGTTGGAGGCCTTCACCTATTCGGTGACCCATGATCTACGGACCTCGGTGCGATCCATCGAAGGATTTTCCAATGCCCTGCTTGAGGATTGCAGTGCCGATCTGGACCAAACCGGAAAGACCTATCTGGGCTTTCTGGAGGATGCAGGCCGACAAATGAACGACCACATCGACGCCCTGCTGGAATTGTCCAAAACCACCAGCGGCGGCATCACCCGGGAGGACATCAATCTGTCCGCCATGTCCCGTCAGGTGTGCGACGGATTGGCCAGGCTGTTTGAAAAAAATCCCCCAGAGCTTCATATCCCCGACGGAATCACCGGCCATGCCGATCGACGTCTGGTGGCGGTGGTGTTGAAAAACCTCTTTGAAAACGCATTTAAATACACCAGCCGTCAGTCCGAGCCCCGCATTGAGCTGGGGAAGATGGATCTGGAGGGAAAACCCACATTTTTCATCAAGGACAATGGGGCCGGATTTGACATGAGCAATGCGGACAAACTATTTCTTCCCTTTCGCCGCATCCACCGACGGGACGATTTTGCAGGCACAGGCATCGGTTTGGCCACGGTGGAACGCATCATCCTGCGCCACAACGGAAAAATATGGGCGGAATCCGCCATCGGGGAAGGGGCGGTCTTTTTCTTTACCCTGGGTTAGAAAAAGATGTCCAGGTCGATGTAGCGTTTCTGGGTTTTCTTATAATTGGCCTTAATGTATCCCATGCAATCCTTTGACAGGATATTGATCACCAGGTCCATGAAGGCGAATCCGGTGAGATAGGATTCAAAGGGCGAAGGGCTCTGGGTGGGGATGGTGAAAACCAGATCGGCACCTTCTCCGATGGGGGAAAGGGGCGAATCGGTGATGGCCACCACGGTGCCGCCGCATTTGCCAAAGATCCGTACAATCTGCTGGTTCAGTTTGGCATAGGGCCTCAGATCAAAGATGATGAGCACGGATTTGGAGTTCAGTTCGGTCATGTCATTGGCCAAATCCAGAGGATTGCCCTTGAGATGGGTCACCGACGGACGCACCGCCCGCAATTGGGAAAACAGATAATGGGCAAGTCCCTGGGCACGGCCGGAATCACTGGCGATGTAGACCTCCTGCTGGATATCCGATAGCAGGTCGGTGAGGGCGTAAAGGGCCTCAACGGACAATTCCTTGTAGAATTTCTGGATATTCACCATGTCCGTTTCCATACTCTTCTGAAGCATTTTGTCATCGGAGTCCAGATTTTCTTCAAGGCTCATCTGTTCAATGGGAGAACTGAGCTGAAAGGAGACATCGTCCCGAAATTCGCATTGGGCCTCCCGGATATTCTTATAGCCGATCTTCTGGAAAAAGCGGGTCATGGTGGAGACGTTAACCTCCACTTCACGGGCCAGTTCCGAAGCATTTTTCAACAGACAATTGGGATAGGTCCGCATGAGGTGGTCGGCAATCTGCTTTTCCGTGGGGGTCAGCTTGGCCGCATGCTCGGTAATTCTGTCAAAAAATCTGTTTTTACGACTATTCATTTTTTCTCTCCGGCTGGACGGGTATTGGCAACTGCCGCCAGCATTGATAGGAAAATATGGAATGCTCCCAATGTCCCTGGTGTGTACCATGCTCTGGGTTTCTTTTCAAACCCATGGATTTGAAATTTTCCCATGCAAGTCAATAATTTTCCCAATTTCGCTTGCCATGGCTTTTGTTTTGGATATATGGTTACGCAAAATTTGGAGTGCAGTATGGGAATATAAACGGTTTGCAACGGAGTTGACAAGGAGAATCACCCTGGATTCAAGATCTGTTTTCCCCCATGCTTGCAAAAAAATTTGAAACTGTTCCGGAATTTGAGGATAATATTGTGAAAATACCCACCATCCTTTTGGTAGAAGACAACCCCGGCGGGGAGGCGCTCATTCTCAGAGCCTTTAAAATGAGCAACCAGACCTTCGATACCGTTGTGGTTCGTGACGGTGCGGAAGCCCTGGATTATGTATTCCACACCGGAGAATTCCAGAACCTGGATGCCGATGATCAGCCCATCACGGTACTTCTGGATTTGAAATTGCCCGAGATCGACGGCATGGAAGTTCTGAGAAGAATCCGGGACAACGAAAAAACCCGTTTTCTGCCCGTGGTCATCTTCACCACCTCGGACAATGAGCAGGACATCATTGAGGCCTATGGCTTGGGCGCCAACAGTTTTGTCCAGAAACCCGGTTCCCTGAGCGACCTCAACCAGACCGTAGCCGACATTGCCCGGTATTGGTGCAGCATTAACCGCCCCGCCCCCCAAATGGGCTGATTAAACAGGCCCCTCCAATACAACGCCCCATGGGCCGACAGCCGGTCCATGGGGGCGTATGTTTTCAAGCACAGAAAAACCCGGGATTCCCTCCCCGGATCACAACCCCTTTTTATCCTCCATTTTAAATAAATCTGCACCGAAGGATATTCCGACCATTAAAAAATGGAAGGATCCGGCAATGGCAAGCCGGGATATCTTTTCCGTGAACAGGATGCCGATCTTCTTTAAGACAAGGCCTTCCTTGGGGACCTTCACCCGGGCGGGCACCGATGTGGGTGAAATCATGATTAAGGATATCCCAAAGCCTACGGCGTCATAAGATTAATTCCATAAATTCGAACACTTCCACAAAACCCACAATGCGTACGGCCCCTGACATTTGGGGCAGACCAGCGGATCTACCCCATGGATTTTCTGAATCAGGCGAGCCCAATTCCGACGTAACTCTTTGGAAGACATCCCGTTCGGGATAGCAGTGGGATGATATCATCGGTACCCGTCTTTTCCCGCACCCTCCCGTGATGTGTTCCGTATATCCCAGATATGAAAAAAAGCTAGAAAAACAGGAGGGGCCGGCCCGGGGTTTGGGGGAGGTGGCGGGGGATGGATTTTTTTTATTGTCGCGGGTGTGGCCGGCGCCGGGGCAATGCCAACGGCAATGCGCCCCCCGGAGCAAGGCTTTAAAATTGTTGGGTCATTTTTTTATGGGTCGTCTGGGAAGGGGCTGGTAAAGGAGGCCGGGCAAGGGGGTATCCGGCTATGGATTTTGCTCCGAGGAAAAGAAAAAAGCAAGGAGAGCCTTGACATTGATATCTTTGATGGACTATTGATTCCACCATATTGGTGCCCTGAAGAGCACTGCTTCAAATTTAGTAAAAACAGATCATCCATACAGGCCACGAAGGCCGGCAGAAGAATGCTGCCGATCCTTTGTGGCCTTTTTTATTTTCAGGAGATTCACACCATGATCAAACGCCATACCCGCTTCCTCATGTTCAGCCTTTTGGGTCTATTGGCCTGTTCGGCTGTTTTTTGCATGGGCAGCGGGTCCTGCGAGATTCCCATGGCCCGTGTGGCCGCGGTGATCTCTTCCACTGTCGCGGGCATCCCCGGCCCTGACACCCTTTCCCCCCTGGAACGGACCATTGTCTGGGAAATTCGGTTGCCCCGGCTTTTGGTGGCCCTGGCCACGGGGATCTGTCTGGCGGTTTCCGGGGCGGTTTTCCAGGGCTGTTTTCGCAACCCCCTGGTGGAGCCCTATATTCTGGGGATTTCCTCTGGAGCCGCTTTTGGTGCGGCCCTGGGCATTGTCTTCCCCGCTTTTTTCATGTCGGTACAGATCCTGGCCTTTGGCTTTGGGGGACTGGCCGTGGCCCTGTCATGGTCCATGGCCCGGACCCGGGGGGAAACGCCCGTGGCCGCCTTGGTCCTCTCGGGGATCATCACCGGTTCCATCTTTGGTTCTTTGGTGGGGATGATTAAATATCTGGCTGCGGATACGGCACTGCGGGAGATTGTCTTCTGGCTCATGGGCGGATTCTACTATGCGGGCTGGGCCGATGCCGGACTGATGCTGCCCATTGCCGGGGGCGGGCTGGCCCTGACCTGGGCCATGGCCTGGCGGATCAATGTTCTGTCCATGGGGGATACCCAGGCCCGGAGCCTGGGTATCAACCCCGAGCCCAACAAACTCTTTCTTATTGTCCTGGCCACCTTGATGACGGCGGCGGCGGTCTCCTGCTCCGGGGTGATTGCCTGGGTGGGGCTGATGATTCCCCATGCCGCCCGCATGGTGGTGGGGCCGGACCATCGGGTGGTGATCCCGGTGTCGGCCCTGCTGGGGGCCCTCTATCTTCTGGCCTGCGATACCCTGGCCCGGACCTTGACCAGTGCCGAAATTCCCATTGGAATCATGACCTCCCTTGTGGGGGGCCCCTATCTCTTTTTTCTCATCCGCACCCGGGGACGCCGGGGATTAGGAGGATAAGATGCTATCTGTAAAGGCCCTGTGCCATAGCTACAACGGAGAACCCGTGCTGGACCACATTGGATTTCATTTGGAGGGGGGGGAACTCTGCGGCCTGTTCGGCCCCAATGGAAGCGGTAAAACCACCCTGTTCCGTTGTTGCCTGAAATTGGAGCAGCCCGACCAGGGGGAAATCCGGCTTGGGGGGGAGAATATCAATGCCCTGTCCGTACGCCGCATGGCCCGACAGGTGGCCTATGTGCCCCAGGAGCGAGCGGTTGCCTTTGGCTATCCCGTGGGGGAAATGGTCCTCATGGGCCGAACCCCTCACATGGGCGGCTTTTTCCACCCCGGGCAACGGGATCGAAACCGGGCCGAAGCCGCCCTGGAAATGGTGGGGCTTTCCCATCTGTGGCACCGGTTCTATGACTGCCTTTCCGGGGGACAGCAGCAATTGGTCCTCATTGCCCGGGCCATTGCCCAGGAGACCGAGATCATTTTTCTGGACGAGCCCACATCGGCCCTGGATTTCAAAAACCAGGTGGTGTTGTGGAAAATTTTACGGCGCATTGCCGACCAGGGCATGACCGTCCTGGCCTGCAGCCATGATCCCAACCATGTGGCCTGGTTCTGCGATACGGCCGTGGTTCTGGGACCGGACGGTCTTGCTGCCCGGGGGCGCCCCGATGACATCATGACCCAGGAGCTCATGGACCGGATTTACGAAGGAACCTGCCAAATGAGGACACTGGACCAGACCCCCATTGTCCTGCCCAAGGGCGTGGGCCGGTGGGGCCGGAATGCCCTTTTCACACCATACCCAAAACAAAAGGAGAATCGCATATGAAGAGACCCGTCAATGATACCGACTGGAATGAAATCTGGGGTAAAAAAATAAAGCAATGGCACCAGGGGGCAGGAAAGGCCTGCCGGGAATTCTGGGAAGATGAAACTTCCGCTGAAGTCTATGCAGAAAAACAGGCCCGTCGAAACCAGGAACGGGTGGACGAAATGCTGCCCCTGCTGAACCTGAAACCGGAATTCAAGGTATTGGACATCGGTGCCGGACCGGGGAGCCTGGCCCTGCCCATGGCGACCCGGGTGGCCGGGGTGACCACGGTGGAACCGGCCCATGGCATGAACCAGGTCATGGCCCGGGAAATAGCCCGGCAGGGTATGGAAAACATAAGATGTGTGCAAAAGGCCTGGGAAGAAGTGGATGTGACCCGGGATCTGGACGGGCCCTATGAAGTGGTCCTGGCCTCCATGTCCCTGGGCATGGAAGACCGCAGGGGGGCGGTGGAAAAGGTGGAGCAGGTCTGTTGCGGCCGGGTGATACTCTTCTGGCATGCCGGAATCCCGGGCTGGGAGGAAATGCCCCGGGCCCTGTGGCCCACCCTGTTCAACACCCAATACCACGGCGGCCCCAAAAGCGACCTCCTCTTCCAGGTACTTTACCAGATGGGGATCTACCCCCAGGTCCAGGTCACCCACCACCGCTTCAGTGAAATATTCCCCACCATGGACATGGCGGTAAAATTTTACAGCCGACGTTTTCCCCTCCTCCAGGAGGAACACCTCCCCACTGTGGAGGCCTATATCCGGGAGAATTGCCGGAAGCATGACGGTAAATGGATCATGGACTTTGACCACGCCACCATGGGCTTCAGCTGGACCGTGGAGACCAAACAAAGGAGGGCAGCATGAAGCGGTGGTTTATTCCGTGGTGTGTCCCGGCCCGGCTGTTCCGGAACGGGGTAGGCCGGGGTGGATATGACTCGGAAGGGGGAGATTTTCGTCGGTTGGCCCCGGTGGCGGCCTGGATCGGCCTGCTCCTGATTCTCCTGGCCCCTGGCATGTTTCCCCCGGCCATTGACGGGCATTGGGGGACGGGCATTGCCCGGGCCGCCACCGAAGGCCCGCACATGGTAACGGATTTCTGGGGTCGCCAGGTGGCCCTGCCCAAAAAAATCAATCGGGTGGTGACCATCAGCGACGGCATGATCGAAGGGGTGATGACCCGGCTGGGTGTTTCCCACACCATTGTGGGATTGGGCTCCCATTGCATCCCAAAAAGCTGGGACTATACCTACCCGTCTGTGTCCGGGCCGGAAACCACCTATGCCGGAGGCATGAACCCGGTGACCCATCTCAATCCGAAATTCATGGAGCTGCCCCTGGTGAGCCGAGCGGGCACGGGTATCAACTATGAAGCCGTGGTGGCCCTGGGCCCGGATCTGATTCTGTTGCGCATGGGATCCTGTTCCCTTTCTTCGGGCCGGGATGTGGCGAAAAAAAGCATGGCCCTGCTTTCTGCCCTGGGAATTCCCGTGGTGGTATTCCAGGGGCCCAACACCTTTGACGCCCCACACCACGACACCCTGGGACGGGAAATCCGGCTTCTGGGACAGATCTTCAACCGGGAGGAAAGGGCCGAAGCCCTGGCCCGGTACCTGGATGCCCAGGTGACCCTTGTGAAGAACCGGACCCGGGATATCCCGGAAGGAGAGGAGAAATCCATACTCATGCTGGGGCTTTCCCCCAAGGCCAGAAGCCAGGGCGGAGCCGCCCACGTCAAGGGCCGGGACACCCTGCAGACCTATTTTCTGGAAGAGGTGATCCATGCCCGCAACGCATACGGGGGCACCGGGGCCTGGAATATCCTGAACACGGAACAGCTCCTCTCCATGGACCCCGACGGGATCATCCTGGTCACGGCCTGGGGATACCATCCCCCGTCGGAGCTTTATGATGCCCCCTACTACCAGGTGTTGTCCGGGATGCGGGCGGTGAAGAACCGAGCGGTGGCAGCCCTGCCCTGGACCCCCTGCAATTGTGAAAAGCGGCTGGAGTATCCCATTGATCTCATGGTCATGGCAACGGCCGCCTATCCCCATCGGTTTGCCGACATCGATCTGGGGGCCTGGCTCCTGGATTTTTATCAAAATGTTTACGGCGTGGATGAAACCACGGCCAAAGCCCTGCGGTCCTGCCAATGGATGGACTGGACCCTGGAAAAGGAGGCCCATGAACACAAGTGAAGAACAGGACATTCAACGCCAGGCCTTTTTCAATACCCATGCCCGGGGATGGATGGATCGGTTCTACGGAGATCCCCATCGCATGGCGGAGTATGCCCCCCGGCTCACCCGCATTGTGGAAAGCCTGGCCCTGGAACCGGATCACCGGGTGTTGGATGCGGGGTGCGGCAGCGGAGTCATGGTCCCCCTATTATTGGACCACCTCTCCCCCAGGGGCCGGGTGGTGGAAGTGGATTACGCCCAGGAGATGATCCAGGCCAACCGAGCCCTTCACAAGGACCATCGGCTGGAATTCATCTGCGCACCGGTGGATGGGCTTGACCTGCCCCGGGCCAGTTTTGATGCGGTGCTCTGCTTTGCCTGTTTCCCCCATTTCAGGGATCCCGGGGCAAGCCTGTCCCACCTGGCCGGTCTGCTCCGGCCCGGAGGGCGGCTGACCATTGCCCACCTCATGTCGTCGAAAAAGATTGCCGATCACCACGGAAAAGAAGCGGCCGTGGCCCATGACCGCCTGCCCGATCCCCGTCGGATGTCGGTTTTTATCCAGGAGGCGGGGCTGGGGGTGCTCACCTTTACCGATACCCCGGATCTCTACCTGCTCTCCCTGGAAAAACCGACCGGGGGCAAGGGGGGATGATGGGACCGGCGGGAACAGAATAAAAGGGGGAAGGCAGATGCGGATCCGTCCAAAGAGCAGCATCTGCCTTCCCCGGCGCCAAAAAAGGCAGGTTTACGATAGCAGTATTCCTCCTTTTTTGCCACCCAACCCGGATATTTCATGACGATTTGCCCGATACCGCCCTGGAGGGCTGATATTGAAATGGGCCGGGCCCCTTTCCCATGGGGTCGGCCCGCACCGGCAAATCCATTTCGTGACCTGTCCGGCGGATATCCTGAGTCACCATGGAACCCTGGCCAACGATTTGTCTTCCCATGCTCCCCCACGTCCATTGGGCTGTGGACGGACAGGGGAAGGGCCGGGGGAAAAATCAACGGCTGCCCTGTGGGGCAGCCCATGCGAATGTGGAGTTTTCTCTTTTCGGAGGGGCCCATGTCCGCCTTTTAAGGAGGCATATTGCCAATGAAAAAATTGTATATCTGGATGGGAATCCTGCTGGCGCTGATCTCTCCGGTGTTGTTGCAGGCAGAAAATGAACCGGAACCCGTGGATTTGGGAGAGGTGGTGGTCATGGCCTCCCAGCCCGGGGTGCAAATCAGCTTGGAAAAGACCGTCATCGCCATGGACCAATTCCAAAAACCCGGTCAGGTCGCCACCCTCACCGATGTGCTCACGGAAATCGGCGGGGTGGATATCCAGCGGGCCACCCCCCTCATGGCAGGCCCCGGGGACGAGGTATCCATCCGGGGACTCAACGAGGGGCGCATGGTCATCGAGATCGACGGTCGTCGCATCAACCACACCGGCCACATGGGCCGTTACATTGTGGACTGGTCCACCCTGACCCTGGACGATGTGGACCACATCGAAATCATCCGGGGCGGCCATTCCGTGCTCCACCCCTTTGCCATCGGCGGGGTGATCAACATTGTAACCAAAAAGGGGCGGGGAAAACCCACGGGCAGCATCAGCAGCGGATATGGCCGGTATAATACCTGGAACCTTTCCGCCGCCGCCGAGGGCAGCGCCACCGATGATCTCCATTTCCATATCTCGGGCAGCCGCCAGGAAAGCGACGGCTACCTGCGGAACAATTTCCAGACCAATGAAAGCATCAACACCCGGTTGGAGATGGACCTGCCCCGGGCCGGAGCCCTGACCCTGGGGGTAAAGCATGCCCGGGTGGAATACGGGATGCCCGTGGTCAACGATCCCAATGATCCGGACCCTGCCGTGGCCGCCCTTTATGACGGATCCCATCCCGTGTTCAGTCGGGGATCCGACCAATTGCGCCATTTGAACTGGCCCCAGTTTCCAGGTGGCCCCGTGCCCATGTGGGAAAAGGAAACCACCTATCTGGACGGGATCTTCCGCCTGCCCCTGGGACCGGGGGAAATCAAACTCCACGGCTTCATGACCGACGGGGAACGGTGGACAGATCTCTACAACAAGGCCGGGGTCTTCCAGGAGGACCAATACAGCGACGACCGCACCCAGGGGTTGATCCTGGAGTATGGAAACATGGAAGCCTGGGAGGGCCACGACATCACCCTGGGGGTGGAATATCAGGAGCTGGGACAGCCCTCGGGCACCCGGACGATTTATCGGGTGAAATCCGCCTATGTGCAGGACACTTGGCAGGTGGACGATCAATGGACGATAACGCCCGGGATTCGGTATTACCACGTGGACAAGGCCACCTATTATTCCTGGATGGAAATGGGGTA
>JAKSBM010000868.1 GCA_022361135.1 Desulfobacterales bacterium
CCCCCAGATTCCGGGAACCATGGAGACCCGTGGCCATGAACAGGGCGGAGTAGCCGTCGGATTTCAGGCTATCCAGGGTGATGTCCGTGCCGAACTCCACCCCGGTCTGGATGTCCACGCCCATCTTTTCAATGACGGCGATTTCCTTTTCCAATTCCGCCTTGGGCAACCGGTATTCGGGGATGCCCACGGCCATCATGCCGCCCTTGACGGGCAGTTTTTCAAAAACCGTGACCCCGTAGCCCTTCTGGGCCAGATAATAGGCCGTGGTCAGACCCGCCGGGCCCGAGCCCACAATGGCCACCTTCTCATCCCGTTTTTCCGGAATTTCCGGAATATAGGGATCAACATCCCCGTCCAGGTCCAACTCGGCCAGATACCGGTGCAGGTATTGGATGGCCACGGGCTGGTCCGCATCCCCCCGTGTACAGACGGCCTCGCAGGGATGGTGGCAGACCCGGCCGCAGGAACCGGGAAAGGGATGTTCTTCCTTGAATAATTTCAACGCTTCGGCATGTTTGCCCTGGTTCATCAATGCAATGAAGCCCTGGATGGAGACATGGGCGGGGCAGGTTGCCTTACAGGGTGCCGTGGAGCGTTTGGAGATGCCGTATGCCCCGGGGATGGCCTGTTCGTATTGTTTAAAAATCGCCTTCCTCGGTGCCAGCCCCATGTTGTGTTCACTGGGGGTTTCCACGGGACAAACCTTGGCGCATTCCCCGCAGGAGGTACATTTGGAAAGGTCTACATATCTGGGATTTTCCCTGATTTTCGCAGTGAAATTTCCCTGTTCCCCTTCCAGATCCAATAATTCCGTATTGGTTAACAACTCAATGTTCAGATGCCGGCCGACCTCGACCAGTTTGGGTGAGATGACTCACATGGTACAGTCGTTGGTGGGAAATGTCTTGTCCAGCCGGGCCATCATACCGCCGATGGCGTGGGATTTTTCAACCAGATAGACATAATATCCCGAGTTGGCCAGATCAATGGCGGACTGCATTCCTGCAATACCACCTCCCAGAACCATGACCGAACCCACAAGATCCGTGCTTACATTTTGCGTCATTGTCTAAGCCCTCCTAACCGTTGTTAACGCCGCGTTGGCGATAGGCGATTTCCTTCCACCTTCCTTTCGCTATTCCTTCGCCATAAAAAAAACCGATCATTGATTCGACATCAATGGATCGGCTTCTCCCAGCTTGGACCGGTGGAATCCAGCCCGGCGGGATCAGATATCAGGTGGGCAATCACAGGCTTCGGCGGCAGTCCGGTGTCCCCGGCAGCCCTGCCGCAATCCGGCCTTCCCCGCAACCTCACCCCATGGAACTTAAATGGCTGTGTTCCCTGGGGGCTGCGATGGAACTCCGATGGATTTGATATATCAGTGCACGTCAACGGCACGTCATCACGAAAAGCTATGTGACACCTCTTTTATCCGAAATCAGCAGTATGGCGAATCAAATCGCATATCAACAAATTGTATGGCAGCCTGGTAATGAAATTAGGTGGATGAGGACCCCTGAAAACAAAAAAAGCGCAACTCCCGCAATTCATGTTCATGGGGGCTCCGCTCATCAACAAGGTATTGCCAGGTGTCACACTAATTATCTTTCCCCACAACTGTAGTAGGAAAAAGGGTTTTCTTTGTCAAGACTTAATTTTATTAAGGAATTCCTTATTTTGACCTTTGTTCCAGGGATGCATCGTCTGCATTCCAGGGTGCAATTTTAAGGAGAAGGAAAATACCGGGCAGGGCCATGGCCGCACAAATGAGATAAAAGGCGATCCAACCCAATTGCTGGGCCATGAATCCGGTGACCGAAGCCGCCATGACACCGGGTACGGCCATGAGGCTTGTCAACAGGGCATATTGGGTGGCCGTGAATCGGGTGTGGGTCTGCAGGGCCATGTAGGTGGCATAGGCCGCCTGGCCCATGCCCGTGGCAAAAAATTCAAAGCCCACCACCGCCCCCAGGATGAATTGGCGATGGTCCAGCCAAAACCCCGAAGCATGGTCCGGAATCACCAGGCAGGCAAAAAGGCCGGTGGATAATGCCTGGAGGATACCAAAGACCCAGAGGGAACGGGCAATGCCCAACCGAACCATGATACTCCCCCCCACCAGGGCGCCGCCAAAGAGACCGGTCATGCCGATGCCCTTGACAATGACAAAATACTCGGCTTTGGAAAATCCCATTTTCAATACAAAGGGAATCATCATGGCCGAAGCCATATTGTCCCCCACCTTGTAAAAGAGAATGAACCAGAGCACGGTCCAGGCCCCCTTGCGCTGGAAAAACTCCACAAAGGGCTGGTAGACCGCCTCCCGCAGGCCCGGCAGATTCTCCGCATCCACTTGGGGTTCGGGGACACTGAGGCAGGTGAGAATGCCCACGCCCATGAACCCGGCCAGGATGAGATGGATCTGGGCCCAGGAAAGCTGCCAATCCGTGAGCAGGGAAATCCCCACGGAGACATACATGCCCAACCGCCAGGCATTCATCCACACCGCCGTGCCAAAGCCCAGTTCACCGGGTTTCAAATATTCCCTGCGAAAGGCATCCAGGGCAATGTCCTGGCTGGCCCCAAAAAAATTAATGGCCAGGGCAGTCAAAGCGATGGCCCAGAGGGAGCGGGCGGGATCAAACTGTCCCATGGCGGCAATGGCCAGGACCAGCCCCACCTGGGCCATGAAAATCCATCCCCGGCGCCGGCCCAGGAAGCGGGGGGTGACCCCGTCCATGAGGGGGGACCAGATGAATTTCAGGGTATAGGGAATCCCCAGGGCGGAAAAAAGCCCAATGGTGGTGAGATCCACCTGGGATTCGGTCATCCAGAGTTTAAGCACGTCCCTGATGATGTAGTAGGGAAAGCCCGAGGAAAAGCCAAAGAAAAACATGGCCGCCATTTTCCAGGAAAGGATGGTGGCCAGAAATCCCTGGGGGGAATTGCCGGAGGATGGATCGGAAGATGCCATGGGAATGCTGCCTGGAGAATTTACAAACCGCTAAAGGTTAATTTCAAAATCGGCCGGGATGCCCGCACATTGGGTGCGGCAACCCAGGGTCGCCATCTGTTGATTGCATTGGTCCACGATCTGATCCATTTCATCGTCCCTGCGATCCTGATTCAAATGGATCAAGCCCAAAAGTCCCACATCGGCCTTCCGGGCCAGGGCCATGACATCGGCCACAGATGAATGTCCCCATCCGGTGCGCTCTTCGTATTCCCTGTGGGTGTATTCGGCATCGTGGAAAAGGATGTCTGCGCCCCGGGCAAAATCCACATAGGCATCGAATCCCAAACTCTGGGGATGATCGAAGCCCAGTTCATTGTCCGTAAGGAAAACAAAGGTTTTTCCATTTTCCGTAAACCGATACCCCAGGGTATCCACGGAATGGCTTGTGGGAATGGTTTCAATGGACAAGGATCCAATGGTGAAGGATTGATTCAATCCCTTGTCAAAATGGATATCGGCCTTGGTGTCCTTAAGTTGGATGGGAAAAAAGGGCGGTTTCATCACCCGATCCAGAATGTCCCGGGTGGAGAGGCCCCCGATCATCCGGTCCTGGATCTTGATGGTGACATCGGAGTAAAACAGGGGCTTAAAAAAGGCAATGCCCTGGATGTGATCCCAATGGGCATGGGTGAAAAGTAGGTGATATTCTTTTTCCCGTTGCTCCAAAAGGGAGTTGCCCAGCCGGCGAATCCCGGTACCGGCGTCCACAATGACGATGTCGCCGCTTTGGGCTCGGACTTCAATGCAGGTGGTATCCCCCCCGTAGGAAACATATTCTTTCCCCGATACAGATATGGAGCCCCGGGACCCCCAACATTTTATAAACATGCGCCTCCTGTATCCAATGCCAGATCGTTGTTTTAGATAGGATAATACCTTTTAAGAATCATATGAATCGAGTTAGAAATCAATATTTTTTTATCTGCTTTGACTAGAAAACCACATGGAAATTCCTTCCCCCGAACCCGGATATTCACCAAATGGATCTGCCCGGGCAGCAAGGCCCGGCATATGGGCCTGCAACCTGTTACTGCAAACGATTCTGGAACCTAACAGGGCCGGCAAATTCAATTTATCCCGGATAAATGACAACCGACAACGGCAAATTCAACCGGAGGATGGATTCATTTTCAAACCAATGTCTGAAAACCGCCTATGGTGATTCTCAAAATAAGGTTCCCATTGAATGGGCCCTTTTCCATTTGATTGGAAGGTTTTTCTCCCCACCCGGCGATGACGGGGGGAGGAAGATTCCGCCATCACCTGATCCTCCGGGCGGGATTGGCAATTTCGACGGTCAACCCTGTTGGAAGGCGTTTAAACCATGGTGAAGATAGTCCATGGTTTCGGAACATATTTTTGAGAACGGCGATAAGCCGCAAACCGCCCTGAAATTGCCGAACTAAATCCCCTTCACTTTATTTTTGTTAATTATTTTAAAACAAGTTCCACAATATCAAACTTTTCGAGTTGACAAGGCTTTTTTTTTCTCTTAGGACAATAAGTTAATGGAGTAAAAAGCAAGACGAAACACAACCCAATAACCCGAAAAGGACGGCATATATGGCACAACTTATCGCTGACAGAAGAGACGTTGACTTTGTACTGCATGAGCAAATCGGACAGGTTGAACATGAATCCTTTGATGAGTTCAATAAAAAAACCATTGACCTCATTGTATCCGAAGCCCGGAATCTGGCCATTAAGGAAATCCTGCCCACCTTCAAGGACGGGGACGAACAGGGCTGTGTTCTGGAGAACGGCAATGTCACCACACCCGAATCCTTTAAACGGGCCTGGGAATTGTTCTGCGAAGGGGAATGGCTGGCCATGTGCGACGATCCGGAAGTCGGGGGCCAGGGCATGCCCAGGACCGTGGGCTGTGCTGCATTGGAATACATGGTGGGTGCCAACTCCGCCTTCATGCTTTACTATGGCATGACCCATGGGGCAGCAAAACTGGTGGAAACCTTTGGGGACGACAGCCAGAAGGCGCTTTACATGAAAAAAATGTTCTCCGGCGAATGGGGCGGCACCATGCTCCTGACGGAATCCGAAGCCGGCTCCGATGTGGGTGCCCTGACCACCACAGCCACCCTGCTCCCCGACGGCACCTATTCCATCAAGGGCTCCAAAATATTCATCTCCGCCGGTGAGCACGATCTCTGCGACAATATCATCCACCCGGTCCTGGCCCGCATCGAAGGGGCCCCTGCCGGCACCAAGGGCATCTCCCTCTTCCTGGTCCCCAAATACCACGTCAACGAAGACGGCAGTTTGGGCGACTTCAACCATGTGGTCTGCACCGGCCTGGAAGAAAAAATGGGCATCCACGGCAATGCCACCGCCTCCCTCTCCCTGGGTGAAAAAGGGGAATGCATCGGCACCCTCCTGGGCGAAGAAAACAAGGGCATGCCCGATATGTTCCAGATGATGAACGAAGCCCGGGCCTTTGTGGGCATGCAGGGATTTGCCACGGCCTCCGCCTCATTCATGTATGCCCTGGATTATGCCAGAACCCGCGTCCAGGGCCGTGACATGAGCACCAAGGATTTTAAAAGCGTCCCCATCATCAAACACCCGGATGTGAAACGCCAGCTCATGAACATGAAGGCTTACACCGAGGGCATGCGTTCCCTGCTCTATTATTATGCCAAGATGAACGACATCGTTCACACCACCGACGACGGGAATCTCAAAGCGGAAACCGCCGCCCTGGTTGAAGTTCTGACCCCCATTGTCCAAGGCTATATCACGGACAAGGCCCTGGAAGTCTGTTC
>JAKSBM010000303.1 GCA_022361135.1 Desulfobacterales bacterium
GGCCCTGTCCCGCTACGATGATTTCCACAAAAAATACATCCACAAATCCCATTCTCCCTTCAATGCCACCGTGGGCATGGCTCCCCAGATACAAGACCGGGAAATGGATTCGGATTTGGAAAATTTTGTGGCCGATCAGGTCCACGGCTTTGAACTCACCCATTGTTTCCGCCGGGAAATCTTCTGGAACGAGAAACAATGCACCCACTTCATCAACCCCAGGCCCTCGGTCCTCTGCCACCTCCAATTCGTCTCCCGGGAGAACCCGGGTGACACCTTTCCCGAAGGGGTTGAAATCGAAGTCTGGGACAATGATCTCTGTGATGACGACCGCCTGGGGGCAGCCCGCACCGATGCCCAGGGGCGGGTCTCCCTCCTCTGCTTTGATCTCAGTGAAAAACCCGACCTCTTCTTCACCTTCCATGGGGAGGGGAAACGCTTCACCCAGTCGGGGGAACCCCTGCCCGCCCACTGGGAAAGCTGGGATGAGAAATGCCTCCTGGACCCGGTCAGCCGGACATGGACCAAAGGTCGGTTCCCCAATGTGGATGACCGCACCCTGGGCAGCCTGGAACTGCCCCGGCAATTCTTTGTCCAAACCTAGGGAAAATACAAAACGGGCCGGCAGTCACAGGGACTGCCGGCCCGTTGAATTTTTACCCCGGATATTCCCATTGAAGAAAATCTCCCCGATTCAAAGGAATCATCCAGGGCAAATGTGTGATAATTTATGCCCCAAAGGCATCCTCTTCAATGTCCACAACCGCTGAACTATTGGCCTTGATGGCATCCATGCGGCCGTTGGTCACGGGCAGGATACTCTGGATGAAGTATTCGGCGGATTTAATTTGGCCGCCGTAGAAGGTGGCGTCCTTGGCCTTGACCTTGGATCCTTCCAGGGCCTGGGCAGCGGTGACGGCCCGCCAGAGGAGCATCCAGCCGGAAACCACATCCCCCATGACTTCCTGGAAGGGGGTGGCATGGGCAAAGGCCACCTTGAACTGGGGAGACAGGGCCGTGGTGCCCATGTGCTGTGCCAGTTCCACCAGGTTGCCCACGCTTCTTTCCAACCCCTGGCCCAGTCCCTTAAGGGATTCGATACCCTTGGCCTGGTCGATGGTGGCGGAAATTTCCTTGATGAGGTTCATGAAAACCATGCCCTTTTTCATGCCCAGTTTCCGGGCCAGAAGGTCCATGGCCTGGATGCCGTTGGTTCCTTCGTAAATGGGGGCGATGCGGGCATCCCGGAGAAGTTGTTCCACGGGGTAATCCTGGGTATAGCCGTAACCGCCGAAGACCTGGACCGCTTCGGAGCAGATCTGAACCCCGCGGTCGGTGCAATAGGATTTCAAAACCGGAGTGAGGAGGTCGAGCAATTCTTTGTGGTAGGCCTTTTCCTCGTCCGAGGTGCCATTTTCCAATTTTTCAAGGAGGAAGCCGCCATAGTAAACCATGGAACGGATGGCTTCCAGATGGGTCTTCATCCACATGAGCATGCGGCGGACATCGGGGTGCTGGATGATGGGGACCTGGGGGGCATCCTTTTCCATCATCTTTTCCAGGGCACGGCCCTGGTTTCTAGTCCGGGCATAATCCAGGGCATGGGCGTAGGCGGCGGCGGAGCAGTTCAGACCGATGGCGGCCACCATGAGGCGGGCGTCATTCATCATCTGGAACATGACCTTCATGCCCTTGTTTTCCTCGCCCAAAAGCAGGCCGCGGCATTTGCCCTTGCTGCCGTAGGTCAGGGCGCAGGTGGCGGAACCGTGGATGCCCATTTTTTCTTCGATGCCGGTGCAGACGATGTCGTTGTCCTCGCCCAGGCTACCGTCTTCGTTGACCCAGATCTTGGGCACGATGAAAAGGGAGATGCCTGCGGTGCCGGCCGGAGCCCCTTCGATGCGGGCCAGGACGGGGTGGATGATATTGTCGGTGAGATCCTGTTCCCCCGAGGTGATGAAAATCTTGTTCCCGGTGATGCTGTAGGTGCCGTCGTCGTTCTTCACCGCCGTGGTGGTCAAGGCCCCCACATCTGAGCCAGCCTCGGGTTCGGTGAGGTCCATGGTACCGCCCCATTCCCCGGTATACATCTTTTTCAGGAAGAGTTTTTTCTGGAGTTCCGTGCCAAAGACCTCAATCATGCGACCGGCGGCATGGCCTTCAAAGCCGTAGAGTCCAAAGGCGTAGTTGGCGCCGCAGAGATATTCCGAGGCCGCCTGGGCAATCATCACCGGCAAGCCCTGTCCGCCCAGTTCCGGCTCGGCGGTCATGGCGGTCCACTCCCCTTCCACAAAGAGTTTATAGGGTCGGTGGAAGCACTGGGGAA
>JAKSBM010000099.1 GCA_022361135.1 Desulfobacterales bacterium
AACCAGGGGCCGTCGGCCCAGCATGTCCTGGGCACAGACGACCTGGGTAGGGACCTCTGGGCACGGCTCATCTACGGCGCCCGGGTGGTCCTGGTGGTGCTCCCGGTGACAGAAAAGTTTGTCCTCCCCGGGGGAACCGCCATCTGGGGGGTCCTGGTTTCCCTGTTCATCGGGGCGGTGCTGGGACTCCTGGCCGGGTATAAGGGGGGCTGGCTGGACGAACTGGTCATGCGTCTTCTGGATGCCATGATGGCCATTCCGGTGATCCTGCTCTACCTCATCATTGTGGCGGCCATCGGGGCATCGGCCGTGAACGTGGTCATTGCCATCGCCATTGTGGGGGTTCCGGGCATTGCCCGGCTGGTGCGCAGCCTCACCCTGGACATCAAAACCCGGGAATACATCCGGGCGGCCGAGACCCGGGGGGAGAGCGACTGGTACATCATGTTTGTGGAAATCCTGCCCAACACCCGGGGGCCCATCATCATCGACGCCATGCTCCGGGTGGGCTATGCCATCTTTGCCATGGGCACCCTGGGATTTTTGGGCATCGGCATGCCCCCGCCCTCGCCGGACTGGGGGAGTATGGTGGCCAAGGGCCGGGCCTTTATCCTCATGGGCAGCCCCTGGGCCGTCCTGTGGCCATCCCTGGCCATTGCCTCCCTGGTGGTGGGCCTCAACCTTCTGGCCGACGGAATCCGGGAGGAGTCCATGCGCTACCAATAAAAGACGGTGACAATAGACAACCGGGGCGACACGCCCCTCCAATGCTTTAAAAACCATGAATCAGTACAGCCCACAGGAGACCATGGAGACACATACACCCATTTTAGAGGTTAAGGATCTGACCATTGCCTATGGGACCCGCACGGGGGATATCCCGGCGGTGCGGGGGGTCAATTTCACCGTGGACCAGGGGGAGACCCTGGGGCTGGTGGGGGAGTCGGGCTGCGGCAAGTCCACCATCGCCTTTGGCATCCTGGGCTTTCTCGGGGCCAACGGCAAGGTCACCCAGGGCAGCATCAAATTCATGGGAAAGGAGATGGTGGGCACCTCCAAGGACGAACTGCGCCGGATCCGGGGCAACAATATCTCCATGGTCTACCAGGACCCCATGCAGGCCCTCAACCCCTCCCTGACCATCGGCAGCCAGCTCACCGAGGTGCTCACGGCCCACCAGGACATGAACATCACCGAGGCAAAGGATCGGTGCATGGCCATGCTGGAGCGGGTCCACATGCCCGATGCAGGCAATGTGATGAAGCGCTACCCCCATATGATCTCCGGGGGACAGCAGCAGCGGGTGATCATTGCCATGGCCCTGCTCAACCACCCCTCCCTGCTCATCATGGATGAACCCACCACGGCCCTGGACGTCACCGTGGAGGCGGCGGTTCTGGAACTCATTGGGGACCTGAAGACGGATTTCAACACCGGCATCATCTTCATCACC
Organism: Desulfobacterales bacterium; assembly: GCA_022361135.1. The sequence goes on from JAKSBM010000099.1 coordinate 1,454, forward strand.
CACAACCTGGGTGTGGTGGCCAAGGTCTCGGACCAGCTCTGCGTCATGTATGCCGGTGAAATGGTGGAACGGGGCCCCATCAATGAGATGTTTGCCAACCCGGCCCATCCCTACACCCGGGGCCTGCTCTGCTGTGTGCCCCGGCTGGGGGACGACCTGACCACCAACCGGCTCTGGTCCATCCAGGGCCGGGTGCCCCCGCCGGAGGAACGGCTGGCCAATGCCTGTATCTTTGCCCCCCGATGCTCCTGGCGGAAACGGGAAAAATGCCAGACCGACCCCGAATTGACGGCCCATTGCCTGGACCGCCACCCCCGCCTTGTGCCCATCTCCCCGGGCCACGACGCCCGCTGTTTTTTGGGCCGGGCAACCTTGAACTTTCCCAAGGATGAATACAACCGGGGACCCATCCGCCACCGGGTGGCCGTGCCCGAGGAAGATGGGGAACTGGAAAGTCTGGAACGGCTGCTCACCGTGGACAAAATGAAGCTCTGGTACAAGAACCGGAATGCCTCCCTCAAGGCCCTGGTGGGCCTGGAAAAGAAACGGCCCATCAAGGCGGTTGACCATGTCTCCCTCAAGGTGATCAAGGGCAGCACCCTGGGCATTGTGGGGGAATCGGGCTGTGGCAAATCCACCCTGGTCAAGGGACTCATCGGCCTGGAAAAACTCACCTCGGGCCGGGCCGACCTCATGGGGGTGGACCTGGACCAGTCTGCGGCCAAACGGGACCTTTCCCTGATCCGGGAATTGCAGATGGTTTTCCAGAACCCGGATTCCACCCTCAACCCCTCCTATTGCATCGGCCGGCAAATTGCCCGGCCCATTAAAAAATTCAAGACCGTACCCCGGCACCAGATCCGGGAGGAGGTCAACCGGCTGCTGCGGTCGGTGAAGCTGGCCGATTACTATTACAATCGGTACCCCCGCCAGCTTTCCGGCGGGGAAAAGCAGCGGGTGGGCATTGCCCGGGCCATGGCCGGCCGCCCCTCCATGGTCATCTGCGACGAGCCGGTATCGGCCCTGGACGTATCGGTGCAGGCGGCCGTGCTCAACCTGCTCAACGAAATCAAGGAAGAGCAGAACGCCACAATGAGCTTCATTGCCCAT
>JAKSBM010000384.1 GCA_022361135.1 Desulfobacterales bacterium
GCCGGGAAATCTTCGGCGTTGTCAAACTCAGCCAGCGGAACTTCTGATGATAGTGGAAAATCTTCTGGAAATAATGAGCAGCGTGATAACCAGCAAAATAATCAGGCTCAAGGTCCATGTACGATAATTCATTCTTATGCTCCTGGTTTATAAACTTTTTTTTTTTTTTTTTCAAAAATAATATCGCCCAGGAACTTCACTTCCATGTTCAACCCGTAATGATGGACGATGTCTTCAAGGCCGGAATGGCAGTTATGACAGGGCGCTATGAGGATTTCGGCTCCGGTGGCAGCCAATTGTTCGGCCTTGACCTTGTTGTTGACCATACGTTCCTTTTTATAGGGAGGGCCACAGTTGATCACACCGCCGCCGGCGCCACAGCAATAATTGTGTTCCCGGTTGGGGGTCATTTCCACAAAATCTTCGCAGCAGAGATTTACCACTTCCCGGGCCTTGTCATGGAGGCCCCGGCCGCGGGAGACGTTGCAGGGATCGTGGAGGGTGACCTTTTTGGTGAATTTTTCACCAATGGTGATCCGCCCTTCAGTCAGCAGCTCATGGTAAAAATCCAGGGCATGGACCAGCTCAAAGGGAGGCATGCCCCAGGACATGAGGCGGTTGCCCACGTCATAGACGGAACGGAAGGCATGGCCGCATTCCCCCATGACAATACGTTTAACACCCAGACGGGCAGCGGTTTCATAGAAGGCCTTGGCAATGCGGCCGGAAATCACGTTGTCCCCGGTGAACATGGCCATGTTGGAGTTGTCCCAGCCCGGGGTGGAGGGCATGGTCCATTTGATGCCGGCGGCGTGCATGATGGTGGCGGCCTGGTAGATCAGACCGGCCTGGAACTTGGGTTCCGGCGCAATCACCGAGTACATGACATCGGCGCCCACCTCGTCCAGGGGAATCTGGAGTTCTTCAAATTCTTCCCGGGCATCCTCTTCCTGCCATTGGAGGGTATCGATCCATTCGTCCTCCTTCACCCACATCTGGTTCATGGTGGCAGCATGGGAATTCACCGTATCCTGGATGTACTGGGGGGTGATTTCCAGCTTATGGCAAACCCGGCGCACCAGCCCCATGAGGTAGGCAATGTCGATGCCGAAGGGGCAGTACATGGAACAACGACGGCAGAGGTTACACTGGGTATGGGCGATGCGAACGGCCTGTCTCAAGAAATCCTTGGAGACCTTGCCCTTGCTGCGCAGCATTTCAAAGACCGTGTTTTTGACCTTGGCCGCCGGGGAATAAAAGGGATCCCGGTCATGGGACAGGAAGAATGAGCAGGCATCGGAACAGAGACCGCAACGGACACAGGTCTCCATGTATGCTTTGAAACGGGGGCCGGTTTCCTTGACCAGAACCTCATTGATCACGGTCTGGATACGTTCCGGCGTTAATCTTTCAAGCCCCTTTTCAATGGCTTCGTCGGATATGTCTTCAAATTTTTTTTCTGGGTTCATGGTTTTGTCCTGTATAGTCATATCAAGTCTCTCCTACCAGTCCCGGGCGTTGCGGACGCCGCCGAACTCAGATCCGGTGTAGGCACGGGTAAAGGGACCAAGTATCATGTGTACAAGGTTGGAAAAGGGAATCAGCATGAGCATCAGCTCTCCGGTGAGCACATGGGCCACGGTGACCCAGCGATAGGCAAAGAACTGGTGGTAGGCCAGAAATCCCGTAACAAAGGGAAGGGCCACAATGGCCAAAAGGAAAAAATCCTTGGGTGCGGTGAGATACTTGATCTCCGGCACCATGCGGCGGCGGAAAAAGAAGAATCCCAAGGCACAGATAATGAGCACGGTCATGGCATCGGCGGCCCCGTCACTGAGGGTGGGCCAGGAAATACCAAAGGCCTGGTTGAACAACACCACATGGGCGGAGAGGAAGATGGGTACCAGGAAGACCAGGATATGGAAAAAATAAGTCACCCCCCAGAACACGGGATGCTGCCGGGTGCTCCTGGGCAAAAAGGGCACCAGCCAGGCCCCGATGGACCGGAAGCTGAATTTCAAACTCATGTAGTTAAAGATATAGGCTTCTTTTTTCTTCACTTCATTGATCATGGAGGTGATCTTATAAATCACGCCGCCAATGAAAATAATAAAGGATATCCAGACCATGGGTCCCATGATAAACCCGATAAAGCTATTCATTTAACACTCCTTAAAAATCGTATAATCGGCACACTCCCTAGAGGGAGATGATCCGACGCTTGTAAACACCGTTTTCAATTCCCTTGACCAGCACCCGCCCGTTGTCCGGGCTGAAGACCGGTGCGGCCATCATTTCGTATCCCGTTGCCACCATCCTATTGTTCACGGCCAGGTGGTAGGCCCCTTTCTTTTCCGCCACAACGGCCACGGCATTGCCGTCGCTGCTGACAACCGGGTCAAAGAGCTGGTCCGCCCCAAGGCCCCAGGGGGTATCATTCACGGCCAGATCCCAGATTTCTCCATGCTTGGCCCGGGCCACCAGGGTTTGGCCGTTTTCGGAATAGGTGATGTCGGAGACCATGGCATCCCAGCAGGTCTGCCAGGTTTTATCGTTGACGGCCACGGTCCACTGCCCGAATTTCGGGGAGACAATGGCGGCGATGTCTTCCTTTCCCGGGGCCTGGCAAAGCTGCCAGAGCTGATCATACCCGGTCTTCCACAGGGGTTTGCCATCCCGGAACAATTTCCAGGCACCGCCCTGGCGCACCGGCGCCAGCACCCGGCCCTGGGTATCGAACAGGGGCTGCCAGGCCGACTGGTAAACCCCGTCCCAGGCCGTTTCATTCACAACCACGGTGTAGGCTTCCCGCTCGGTTCTCACCACGTAGGCGATGTTCTCGCCGGCGGCATCAAATTGGAGATCCCAGATATTCAAAAAAGTGGTATCCAATGCCTTGCCGTTGATGGCTGCGGAGAACAGCCCCTGGCGGTAGGCTTCGGTGTCGGCGGCGGCCATGGCTTTTACCTGGACCACGGCGGCGGTGTTGCCGTTGGGGCTCATGATCATGCCGGTCATGGCATCGAACATCTCTTCCCAGGGCTGACCATTGACGGCCATGCCGTATTCCATGTCCGTCTGGACGGCGGCGCAGATTTTATCCCCGGCGGGATTCACCTTCAAGTCCCAGATGAAATCGAACTTGTCTTCCCACTCCTGGCCGTCGATGGCCAAAGTCCATTCTTCATCGTTGCAGACAAAGGCGGCAAACCGGTTGTCCGGTAGCTGGGTGAGCTGCCAGGCTTTTTCATATTCGCCTTCCCAGGTTTCACCGTTCACACAGATACCAAAGGCCATCTCATCCACATTGACCACGGCGGCAATTTTCTCACCGTCGGGGGAGACCCTGTGGCCCTGGACCCAGTTAAACCGGTCGTTCCACTCCTTGACCGGTATTTCCTTCAGATCTGTGTTCCAATCCCATGATTCTTTTTCTTGCATGTCTATCTCCGAAAGATTAATTCGTAAATTTCAGGTCGAATTCCTTTAACATCCTGTCCAAGGTATCTGCGTTTATCGGTTTTTCGATGAAGCGTTCAATGCCGCTTTGCCGGCTTTCCTCAACCAGGGAGTCATCCCCCAGGGTTGCCATGAGAATGCGCACGGTCGATCCATGGATCTGCCCCACCCTTTTCAAAAAGGAGATGCCGTCCATGTCCGGAAGGAAATAGTCGCTGACCACAATGTCCGCAGGATTGTTTTTTAAGGAGTTAAGCCCGTCTGCACCTGACTGGAAGAAGAGGTATTCGGCTGGTCCATTGACAAAAAAGGCCTTTAACGAACCCCGGACGTGGGGATCATTGTCCACAAACATAATTCGATTGATTGTTCTGCCTTGTTTTATCATTCCAGCCCGTGTCAGGTTTGGTGTTTACAATTTCTCAACACCCAGAACAAGAGCAGGAACCATGCCAAAAAGTCTGCCAAAAATTAAGGCCGGAAAACAAGGACTTACCCGGTCATAAAAAAACGCCTTTGGGAAATATTCAATTTTTCCCAAAAGCGCATTTGAAAAATTCCGAAATTTTGAAATTCTTCAACCCCGGAATCAGGGTTGATTTTTGTTCTGGAAATCGGTCAGGGCCCGGTAAAATGCCCCCACGGAGAGTTCCGCGCAATGCTCGTGGTCCGCCGGCAGGGTTTCAAGGAATTCGATGACCTGGTCGGCGGTGATTTCCCAGGCCGCATCCAGGCTTTTACCCCGGGTCAACTTGACCACGGTGTTGGAACAGGCCACGGTGTTCATGCAGCCCTCCACCGTGAAGGAAACCTGCTTTAGACATCGGTCTTCCACTTGGATGTAAAAATTCACCGTATCGCCGCAGTCACCGGTCCGCTTACCAAATCCGTCCGGGTTTTCCACCGCTTCCATATTGCCGGCCTCAAAGGCCATTTCCAGATAATGGAGGGAATGATGATTCCAGAAATCAGGATCATGTGCTTCCATTTCTCAGATCCTCCCAAAAAGAATATGAACAGGGCATGGGGATATTCCCAGCCCCTTAAGATAACAAATCCAGAGAGTATGCCAAATTTCCGGGGTTGTCCATGGAAATCCATTGGGATTTTTTCTTCATATTCAATCTGGTATTTCCATGGTTATTTTTCCGCTGGTTTTGGTCTGTGCAGGTGGAAATTTCTGTGGAAAATGGAGGTGTTGAAAAATTTCATTTGTACGGACATAAGACGCCTCCTTAAATTGTTATTAATTTGTACCCCACCGCCTGACCTGCGGCAGGCGGTTGCCTTGCTTGCCTGAAGGACCTCCGGCCCTATGCCTGCC
>JAKSBM010000222.1 GCA_022361135.1 Desulfobacterales bacterium
ACCCGGCCCACGAAGATGGTCTGGCCCTGGTTGAAAAAGGTCATGAAATTGATCACCCATTGGAAAATCATTTGAAAGGAAAGGGTGGCAATGGCCAGGTAAAGGTGTTTGAGCCGTAGGGCCGGCAGCCCCACAAGACCACCGAATACGGCCCCGGTGATGCCGCAGATCAGGATGGCCAGGGGCCAGCAATGGGTGATGAAAACATGGGAATCCCCGATGGTTTGGGAAAAGGAGGCCAGGGTATAGGCCCCAATGCCCACAAAGGCGGCATGGCCGATGGAAATCAGCCCGGCAAAGCCCGTGACCAGATTCAGCCCCATGACCGCCACGATGGCAATGAGGGTATTGTCGATGACCAGCATGTATTTATTGGAGAGTTGAAAGGCCGTGGGCCAGGCAAAGAGCAGGACCAGAAATAGGGTGAAAATACTCCGGTCCAGGTGGGTGGAAAAGGTCCGCTGCTCCTCCCGGTAGGAGGTAAAGAAATTCCCCGTTGCTAACCATTGATTCTGTGACATAGGCTATACCCGTTCGATTTCATGGATGCCGAAGAGTCCATGGGGTTTAAATAAAAGGATGATGAGCAGGATGACGTAGGGGGCCACTTCCCCGGTGCCGGAAAGGCCCCAGTTCCCGTCCAGATAACCGGCGGCAAATTGCTGGATCAGCCCCATGATAATGCCGGCCACCACCGCACCGAGGATGGAATCCAGCCCCCCCAGGATGACCACGGGGAAGACCACGATGCCGAAGGCGTGGAGGGTGTCGAAGTTCAATCCCGTGATATTGCCGATGATGCAGCCGGCTGCCGCCGCCGACAATCCGGCCGTGGCCCAGGCCAGCCCAAAAACCTTGGGAACGGAAATTCCCACGGACATGGAAGCGAATTGGTCGTCGGACACCGCCCGCATGGAAATGCCCACGGTGGATTTTTTAAAAAACCAGGAAAAGGCTCCGATGAGGATGAAGGTGAGAATCACCCCCAGAAGCTGGGTCCAGGAAATGGAAACCCCGCCCAGGGTCAATGGGGTGGTGGGCAGGACCGCCGGAAAGGAATAATTCTCCGTGCCAAAGGGGGTGAGATAGATCAGGCCGTCGATGATGGAAGAGAGGCCGATGGTCACCATGATCACCGAAATGATGGGCTCCCCGATGAGGCGGCGCAGGAAGATGCGTTCCACCCCCATGGCCAGGAAAAAGGTGATGACCATGGAGGCAATGAAGGAAAAAAAGATGGGGATGCCCAGGCGGACGGTGAGGAAAAAGGTGATAAAGGCTCCGGCGGCAATGATCTGGCCATGGGCAAAATTGGCCACCCGGCTGGATTTGTAAACCAGGACAATGCCCAGGGCGGCCAGGGCGTAGATGGAGCCCACCACCACGCCGGAAATCATGATCTGGAAAAAATAGCTCATGGGGTTTCATCTCCTTTCAGGGTGTGGAAATGGATGCGGGTTTTCACCGATGCGGTCTGGCCGTCCTGGTATTGGAAGCTGGCCTCCACCTCCCGGCTTTGGACCCCTGGATCGTAGAGGGCGTCGTAGAGCTCTTGGTACCGCTCCAGGACAAATTTCCTTCGAATTTTTCCGGTTTTGGTGAGTTCGCCGTCGTCCACATCCAGGAGCTTATAGAGCAGGGCAAAACGTTGGATGCGGAAATGGGGTTTTTCGGCCCGGGCATTGACGCCCATGATCTCCCGGGTGATGAGTTCGGCCACCTCGGGTTTGGCCGACAGGTCCATGTAGGTGGTGTGGGAAATCCCCCGGTCTTCGGCCCATTTGCCCACCACCACCGGATCAATGTTGACCAGGCAGGCGGGAAAATCCTTTTGATCTCCAAAGATCACTGCTTCCTTTATATAGGGACTGAATTTAAGGCTGTTTTCCAGGAACATGGGGGAGAACATCTCCCCTTGGGTGTTGTGCATGACATCGGAGAGGCGGTCAATGACCACCAGGTGGCCGTTGTCGTCGATGAATCCCGCATCCCCGGAATGGAGCCAGCCTCCGGCCAGGAGTTCTTGGGTTTTTTCCGGCTGCCGGAAATAACCCGGGGAAACCGATGCCGAGCGGGAAAGGATTTCTCCGTCCTCGGCAATTTTGCACTCCGTGCCCGGCAGGGGTTTGCCCACGGTGTCGGGCCGGATATCCCCGTCCCGGTGGACATAGGCAATGCCTGTGATCTCCGTTTGTCCGTAGATTTGTTTCAGGTTGATGCCCATGGCCTGGTAAAAGGTGAAGAGTTCCGGTCCCAGGGCTGCTCCGCCGGTGTAGGCCCGGCGCAGGCGCATGAGGCCGATTTGGTTGACCAGGGGGCGGAAGATCAATTGTTTGCCCAGCCAGGATTTGAAGCGGAGTCCCAGGGGCATGGATTCACCGGTCATGCGGTATGCGGCGGCCTTGACCCCCTGGTCCATGAAATAGCCGTACATTTTTTTGTTCAGCCAATAGCTTTGATCTATTTTCAACCAGATTTCCGAGCGGATGGTTTCGTAGATCCGGGGGGCGCCGAACATGAAGTGGGGGCCGATTTCCTTGAGGTCGGCCATGCTGGTCTCCACGGATTCCGGAAAGTTAATGGTGATGCCCGTGGCCATGGCCACCCCAAAGGAGTTCATCTGTTCCCCGATCCAGGCAAAGGGGAGAAAGGAAACATATTCGTCCGTGGGGGCCAGGGGATCCACCTGGGTGATGCGCACCCCCATGTTGATGTAGTTCCTGTGGGTCATCATGGTCCCCTTGGGCAGCCCGGTGGTGCCCGATGTCAGGCAGAGGTGGCAGACATCGTCGGGTTGGCCCTGGTCCACCAGGGATTCAAATAGTTCCGGCTCCTTCTCATGGGCAGCCTCACCCTTTTCATAGACCTCCTGGATGTTGACGAACCAGGGATCCTTGGTGTAGTCCCGCATGCCCCGGGGATCTTCAAAAATCACCATTTTGACCCCGGGGATCTGGTCCCGGATTTCCAGGACCTTGTCCACCTGTTCCTGGTTGTCGCAGAAAACGGCCGAGACCTCCAGGGTGGTGAGGATCTGGGCAATTTCCCGGGGCATGGAGGTTTGGTAAATCCCGGCTGAAATTCCCCCCAGGGCATGGCAGCCAATGGCCGTGAACAGGACTTCGGGAATATTGTCGGAGATCAGGGCCAGGGTGTCGCCCTTTTCCAGGCCCAGGGCCCGGAGGCCCAGACAGGTTTTCCTGACATGGGCATAGTAATGGTCCCAGGTATAGCTGTTCCAGATGCCAAAGTCCTTTTCCCGCAGGGCCGGGCGATCCGGGGTTTCCCCCCGCCGCCAGCGCAGGAGCTGGGGAATGGAAAAGTCCAGCAGGTGGTCGGTGTGGGGCTGGGGCATGGTTACTCCTCTCCGATGTAGGCTTGGATGACCTGTTCATTGGCGGCCATGGCTTCGGGGGTACCGGAGCCGATGACCTGACCGAAGTCCAGGACATAGATGGTGTCGCTGATGTCCATGACCACCCCCAGGTCATGCTCCACCAGGACCACGGTGATCTTCCGCTCCTTTTGGATGTCCATGATGAAGCGGACAATGTCTTCTTTTTCCTCGATGTTCATGCCGGCCATGGGCTCGTCCAAAAGGAGGATGTCCGGATCCAGGGTCAGGGCCCGGGCCACCTCCACCTTTTTCTGGATGCCGTAGGAAAGATTACCCACCCGGCTTTTTCGATGGGCTTCCAATTCCATGAAATCGATGATTTCCTCTACAT
>JAKSBM010000580.1 GCA_022361135.1 Desulfobacterales bacterium
ATCCTCTCCTTTGGGGGGGCCTTCTGGGGGCTGGCCATGATCAAAAGCCCCTTTGGGGTAATCATGACCGGGGTGGGAATTATCTCCCTGGCCGGTGTGGTGGTGAACAATGCCATTGTCCTCATCGACTATACCAACAAGCTCTGCCAGGGCGGCATGGGCATCCGGGAGGCTGTTGTGGCCGCCGGGGCCACCCGGTTGCGTCCGGTGCTTCTCACGGCCGTGACCACCATTCTGGGCTTGCTGCCCATGGTCACCGGGGTCTCATATGACTTCCACATCATGGCGGTTTCCTATGCCAGTGAATCCACCCAATGGTGGAGAAGCATGGCCGTGGTGGTGATCTTCGGCCTCATGATCTCCACCCTGCTCACCCTGGTGGTCATCCCCACCCTCTATGCCTTGATTGAAGAATCCAAGGCCGGAGCGGCCCAGGGATTCCAGTCCCTGAAACGGCGATTGTCCTCCTGAAAATAAAAAGGCCCGGCTGATGCCTAAGGCATCGGCCGGGCCACCGAAACGTCGTTGTAAGCCCATTAGACCTGCATGGGTTTACACAATCCTTTTTTCTCTGTGGATGAGGATCCACACTTTTTGCAATAAAATGACGGTGTCACCTCCTTTGGCTTGCAGATATCCTCTGCGCTGCCGCTTTGTTTATTGCAGTCCCCACATACATAGAGTGCGGAGACCGTTGACGAACTGTCGCATAACTTGGACTTATCCTTGGATATCTTACCGCAGGTCTTGCATTGAAATGTTCCCATAATACCTCCCCTAACCTGTGGATAATTGTCTTGAATGATCTCATAAAAAAACTCGCCTGAGTTGATTTGTTAATGCACATAAAGTTAGGCAGGAATTACAATTCGTCAAGGCAGAAATTACAGCCCATTGAAAATACGATTTGTTTATTGGGGAAGATCCGGTAATTCGCAATGTTCCAGATCAAAGTAGATGCTGCCGATGACCACCTTGATCTGGATCCGCAGGGGCAGGCGGCGCGCGTCGTCGGAAATCCAGACCCGCACCGTGGGGTCTTCGCTTTTTTTGAAAATGCCGGAAAAATGGGTGGTATAGGGGACCAGGACCAGGGCGTCCATGGTGCCCCAGGGAACGGAAATCCGCTCCCGAGCGATCACGTCCCCCCGTTGGAAAAAGGCTTTTTTCCCGTCGCTCACGGGAAATTCCAGGCCTTCGCCCACCTTGAGGTCCAGGGTTCGCATGCGATAAAAGCTGGACAGGGGGTCAAAGGTGTTGGGGGGAACCGCCACCGGATCCCGCTTGCCGCCAAAGTTGGAATATTGAACCTGGCCCCGGCTGCGGTAGAACTTCACCACAATGTCTTTCTTCTTTTTCCCCGTGGCGTGCTGGCTGTAGAAGAGGGATCCTGAAAAATCCCGGGCCACGTAACTTTCCACCAATTCCCTCACCTTGAAAAGCTTGTCCACCACGGACTTGGATTCGGCCCTCAATTGAAAATGCCAGGCGGGCTGGCCGTTGTGGAAGGTGAAGGGGCGGACCTCCAGCCAACAGGAGCCGGCATTCACCTGCTCCCAGCGGATGCCGTAGCGCAGAATCTCCCCCTTATAGAAGGGATAGGGGGGCGCCGCCTGGGCCAATGG
>JAKSBM010000290.1 GCA_022361135.1 Desulfobacterales bacterium
TCCACAAAATGAGGTTTAAGCCCCAAGGTGCAGAAGCTGTAGTGACATACGGTGTATGGATTTTGGAGGGCGTCAGACTTGATCACCCCAGGTCGCCCAAAGGGGGCTCGGCCCCAAATGCCCGGAAAAAAATCTCAATTCATAAATGGGGAGATAAAAAAACCATTTTCAATCTCCCCATGCAATGTCGCCCCTGTTTCCAGATTCCCTTTTGTGAAGGAAAAAAATAATTTTAAAACCGCCTGGAAACATCATGGACAAGTGAAAAAATGGCAGCTGTTTTAAACTTCCCAATCCGCTTTCCCTTTTATGGGCTGCATGGAAATCCCTGGGGGTTTTTTGGAAAAAATAGGGCAGCCTCCTTTCAATTGATCTGATTTTTGATAAAATTAAAATCCATCCCCCAAATGGGCGATGTTTTTCGATCTCTTCTTTATCATTCTATTTGAAATTTTAAGCGGATATCAAAATGATCATAAGAAACGAAAAACCATCGGATATAGAGGCCATCTCCCAGGTTACCCAGATTGCGTTCAAGCACCATTCCTTCCGTCAACAAACCGAACATTTTATCATTCGGGATCTCCGTTCTGCCGGTGCCCTGACCCTATCCCTTGTGGTTGAAGTCCAGGGGCAAATTGTCGGACACATTGCATTTTCTCCAGTCACCATCTCAGACGGCACTCTGAATTGGTACTGCCTCGGCCCGGTATCGGTGCTGCCGGATTATCAGGGCTGCCGCATTGGTACGGCATTGATCAATAATGGATTGGACATACTGACGTCCGAAGGGGGCAATGGTTTCGCCATTGTCGGGATGCCCGCATTCCACCAGCGGTTTGGATTTCGGAATTATCCACAGCTTGTCCACAAGGGGGTCCCACAGGAGGTCTTTGTGGTTAAATCCATTGCCGGACAAGTGCCGACCGGAACGGTGGAATTTCACCAGGCATTCAAACAATTATCGGCCATTGAAAAAGAAGCCGTTGCCGATGTGATTGTTGACTATGATATCGGAGGGATACGGGTGGATGCCGAAAACCCGGCCATTGAACGTCTCCTTGAAAAGGAAATCCTGACGAAAACATCCAACGGTAAATGCATGATACGCCCTTCGGCACTGGCGGAGTATGACGAATACTTCGGCAAGGTGGCTCAATTCAGGACCACAGAAATGAGTCGTGTGCACAAAAACCCCATAATGAGGGCCATAACCCATGGGAGGTAAGCATAATCCGGCAGGGCTCCCAGGGATAAAGGGTTCCAGACCAGGTGCAACCGATAATGGGGGAATGTTTTGATGTCCAGGGGAAACACCGCAATTTGATTGCAATGGCAAGGGTAATAAAATCCCCAGGGGTTCAATGGCGACGGCTCCCACATTGAAATCCGAACCCAAAGGGGATGCACCGGCCACACCCCAGATCCCTGGAAAAAGAATACACGCTTCGGTGGTTGTTCCCCGAGCGCCTTTCCCTTGGAGGGGCTGGTTGATAAACGGCAACCGGGTTTTTCTAATTTTAAAAAAAGGGATTTTAAACAACCGGGATGTTGGCGCGGGGTCGAGGCGCAGACATCCAGGTCAAAGGGCAATTATGAAAGGGGGTCCATGATCTGGATCAGAGTTCCCGTCTCAGGGCCATGACCTCTTTATTATCGGGATCAATCTTCAGGATTTCGTTCAGATAATCATCGGCCTTGTAAAGCTGACCGATGTGAAAGCAGATCTTGGCCATCTCAATCTTGGACGCCACATCCCCGTTGGTCATCTTATCCACGGCTTCAAAGTATTCCAGGGCCTTTTCCTCTTCCCCCATTTTCAACAGGGTTTCCCCGGCCTTGAAGACGATCTCATGGTTGGAGGGATTATCCCGGATCATGTCATCCAGAAGCTGTTTGGAATAATCATACTCCTCCCGGTCCATGCAGATCTTTAGGATTCTGTCCTTGAGGCTGGATTTCCGCTTGGTGAGGCGGGCCGCCACCTCGGAAAAAAGGCGCAGGGCCAGGGAACGGGTTCCCTTCTGGATCAATTTTTCCCCCAATTCCACGGCGATGTCGGAATAGCGGTCGCTCAAGGTTAAAATCTCCAGATACAGGTTTCCGGCCTTTTCCAACTCCTGCTGCTTGATGTAATATTCGGCCAGATGGAACCGGGAAATGGTGTCCTGGCGATTCACGGACACCGCCTTTTGCAGACACTTTTCCCCGATGTTCTTTTTATCCACATTAAAATGGAGCAATCCCATCTTACGAAGGATCCGTGAGGCGGACGGCTTATAAACCAGTGCCTTTCTCACCTCTTCTATGGCCCCGTTGAAATCCTTGCTCTCTTCCATATCCCTGGCCTTGAGCAGATGCTGACTGGCCTCGTCCGGATAATTGGCTGCATTGACCACGGCATGGACCTTGTCTTCCAGGGCCGCCAGAGTCAGGGGTTTTAAGAGATAGGCACCGATCTCAATCTCCGCCACCTCCGAGACAATGTCCCGCTCATTTTCAGCCGTCACCATGATCACGGGAATATCCCTCAAATTTTTATCGTTGCGCAATTCCTCCAGCATCTGGGTGCCGTTCATCACCGGCATGTTCCAGTCCACAATCACAAGGTCTGTGGGATTTGTACGCAGCTCGTCCAACGCCTTGCGGCCGTTGTCCGCCACCCGCAGATCTTTACCGATGCGAAGGTTTCTCAACATTTTACGGATGGTCATCCGCATACTTTTAATATCATCCACGACCAGGATGCTCATGGTTTCAATATCAATCATAATCTCGCTTCCCGGGTAAAGTTATCCATGGCGGTTTCCAATTTGCCAAACAATTCCTCTGCCTTGGAAACATCATGTGCTTTGGCATTTTTCTCAAGCTCATAGGACAAATGCCGGACTTCTTCGGCATTGACATTGGCTGCAGATCCCTTCAAGGAATGTGCGATGAGTTGAAGCTCCGAAATATCAGAAGCATCAATGGCCTCCCGCAGTCGTGCCATGAACGGCCCCGACTCCTGGAGAAATGCTGTCACCACAGCCTTGATTATGTCCATATCATTCTCAAACCGCTTGAGCAGTTTATCCTTATCAAAACAGGGCATTGAAGCATCCACGATCTGGTCTTCACCCTGGGACTTTTCCAACATGGGGGTAAGGTTTTTCTTTTTATCGGGCAGGCGACAACGGGCATTGTGGGGTAAATCAACCAGAAACTCCCGCAACTTGCCGGCCAAAACCTTGGGTTCAACGGGTTTGGGAATAAAATCATCCATGCCCGCCTCCCTGCAACGCTGGCGATCTTTTTTATAGGCATTGCCGGTCATGGCAATGATGGGGGTTGGGATCAATGCCTGACGTTCCTCCCATTTTCGAATGCGCCGCGTGGCCTCATAGCCATCCATTTCCGGCATTTGACAATCCATGAAAATCAAATCGAATTCTTCCCGCTGGACCAATTCCAAAGCTTCCCTACCATTGTTGGCCAGTCGGGTTTGATAGCCCTGCTTCTCAATCAAGGCCTGTCCGGTGAGTCGGTTGGCCGCCATGTCGTCCACCACAAGAACCCGGCAGGATTGCTTCCGGTTCTCCTCGATCATATATCGGGTGATGATGGCATGGGGCCGGGTCTGGAAATCATTGGGTAAAGCCAGGACCGCACGGACACAATCCTGGAAGATATCCTCTTCAATGGGCTTGCTCAGGTAGGCGGCAAAGCCGACCTCTTCAAACTTCCGGGCCTCCCCCTTGCATCCCACGGCCGTCACCAGGATAAACTTGGCCCCCTCCTGGGTGCAGTCGAACATTTCCCCGAGGATATCGGCGTGGTGGCAGGTCTCCTGGGCTTCGATGATCACCAGGTGGAAGGGACGGCTGTTTTCCTTTTTCCGCTGGATATTGTCCAGGGCTTCGGTGATGTCACCGGTGAATTCATATTCCATACCCAGGCTGTCCAGGCAGCCGGAAACGTCCTTGCCCACCCGACCGGAATCCGTGACCACCAGGGCTTTGCAATCCTCACAAACCACCTCTTCCATCTCCAGGGTCTGCTCTTCAACACTCTGCTTTTCCAACTCAATTTCAAACCAGAAGGTGGAGCCCACCAACTCAATGGATTCAACCCCCATCTCGCCGCCCATCTGCTCCACAAGCGACTTGGCAATGGGCAGGCCCAAACCGGTTCCCCCGTAATTGCGCGACGTGGAGCTGTCGGCCTGGCTGAATGCACCGAAGACCAGTTCCTGCTTTTCTTCGGTGATGCCGATGCCGGTGTCGTCCACACAGAACCGAATCCGGGTGATATCTTCACCATCCCGGGCCAGGGAAACCCCTAAAGTGACGCCCCCCTCCTTGGTAAATTTCACGGCATTGCCCGTGATATTCAAAATAATCTGGCGGATGCGCCCGATATCCCCCTTGAGTCGCCGGGGCACGTCGTCGTCAATGGAATAGGAGAACTGAATCCCCTTTTGCCGGGCCTGGAGCTCGGGGAGGGAAACCATGTCCTGGATGGACAATTCCAGGTCAAAGGGAATGGGGGCCAACTCCATCTTACCGGCCTCGATCTTGGACAGGTCCAGGATATCATTCACAATGGTCAACAGGGCCTGGGCGGAATTGTGGACAATTTTTGCATAATGGCGCTGGTTTTCATCCAGCTCCGTGTCCATGAGCATGTGCATCATGCCGATGATGCCGTTCATGGGATTGCGGATTTCATGGCTCATCTGGGCCAGGAACTGATCCTTGGCCTTGACCTCTTCCCTGGATTTCTCCAACGCGTCCCAGTCCAGCTGCCCATGTTCTGTTTCCCTGGCTTGGGGTGACGGGTTTGAATGGCGGCCCATGAGGATATACATGCCCAGGGAAAACAACAGGAGGAGACCGGCCATGTAAAAAACCCGGTAATATTCCAGGTTGAGGTTGGGCGGCCCGAATGAGGGACGCTGGGAAAGCAGTAGAAAACCGAAGGCAGTAAAGGCCACCAGGGGAAACCCGGTCTTCCGGTCTTCATAGAGCATGGCCAGGACCGGAACAAACAAAAGAAGCAATACCCCCTGGGACTCAAACCCGCCCGTAGAAAGGCAAAAATAAAGGGCATACCCCAAAAAACTGATATTGAGAACATGGCAGGCCGACATGGTCTGTCTCTTCTTGAGATAGACCTCGTGGTTCACCAGGGCGATGAACAGGAATGCCACCCCGGCCAGGGCCATGGCGCTGGCCTGTGCCGCCCACGACATCAGGGTCATCATGAGCACAAGCAGTGCCACAAGAAAGGACATCTCTTGAATTTGTTTAATTTTTTGCATACTTACGAAAGGGTTTAATCATTTCGCTGCATGTGGAAAAGAAAGAGAAATGCAGTCTATATATAAAGGTAAGCAGATGTAAAAAGTATAGCCAAGCGCGGGGTTGATTGTCAAATTCAAATTAATTAGGCGCCATCCGTATTTTTTCTTGACAGCTGAAAAATTTATATATAATAAATATTCTTTAAAAAGAGTAAATAATTATGAATATTGCCCAGATCAACATACTACTAGTCCTCGTCATTATCGTGGAGGTGATTATCGTCACCTCCTTCCGAAGGGGCTCCTAGTGGCATAATTTAACTAACGTTAAAAGCCGTTATCAGCCCCAGAGGGGGGCAGATAACGGCTTTTTTGTTTTTAGGAGAACTGCTGAAAATGAGAAGCCATATTGCTACAAAAGGGGCAGCCCGTGCACCCCACCGCAGCCTGATGAAGGCCGTGGGTTTCACGGACAGGGAAATTAACCAGCCCCTCATCGGGATTGCCAACTCCGCCAACGAACTTATCCCCGGTCACATGCACCTGGACACCATTGTCCAGGCGGTGAAGGACGGGATCCGCATGGCAGGGGGCACCCCCATGGAATTCTCAACAATCGGAATCTGCGACGGCATTGCCATGAATCACAAGGGCATGCACTATTCCCTGGCTTCCCGGGAACTTATCGCCGACTCCATTGAAGTATCTGCCACTGCACACCCCTTTGATGCCATCGTCATGGTCCCCAATTGCGATAAAATCGTTCCGGGCATGCTCATGGCAGCGGCCCGGCTGGATATTCCGGCCGTATTTGTCTCCGGCGGCCCCATGCTGCCCGGCCGCCATCCCCAGGACAAGGACCAAAAAACCGACCTCATCTCTGTATTCGAAGCCGTGGGCGCCTATAAAAGTGGTAAGATCTCCCAGGAGGAATTCCTGGCCATTGAAAACTCGGCCTGCCCCACCTGCGGCTCCTGCGCCGGCATGTTCACGGCCAACTCCATGAACTGCCTCACCGAAGCCATCGGCATGGGCCTGCCCGGCAACGGCACCATCCCCGGCGTCATGTCCGAAAGACTGCGCCTGGCCAAGGAAGCCGGAATCGCCGTCATGGAGATGCTGGAACAGGGCATCACCCCGTCCAAGATCATGACCCCGGAAGCCTTTACCAATGCCCTGGTGGTGGACAATGCCCTGGGCTGCTCCTCCAACACCGTGCTCCACCTCAAGGCCATCGGCCACGAGGCCGGGGTTGACATCGACCTGAACCAGATCAATGAAATCTCCAAAAAGACCCCCCATCTTTGCTCCCTGAGCCCGGGCGGCCCGGACCACATTGTAGATCTCAACAGCGCCGGCGGCATCCAGGCGGTGATGAAGGAATTGGCCGACCACGACATGCTGGATACCTCCTGCATCACGGCCACGGGCAAAACCATCGAAGAAAATCTGGAAACGGTCGTGGTCAAGGACCATGCCGTCATTCGGCCCGTGGAAGATCCCTACCATGAAGAAGGGGGGCTTGCCATCCTCTTCGGCAACATCGCCCCCGAGGGCTGTGTGGTTAAACAATCTGCGGTTCTGCCGGAAATGCTCACCCACCAGGGCCCTGCCCGGGTATTCAACTCCGAGGAAGAGGCTTCCGCCGCCATCATGGACCAGCAAATCAACCCCGGAGACGTCATTGTCATCCGGTATGAAGGTCCCGCCGGCGGCCCGGGCATGCGTGAAATGCTCACCCCCACCTCGGCCATTGCTGGCATGGGACTGGACGGCCAATGCGCCCTGATCACCGACGGCCGGTTCTCCGGCGGCACCAAGGGCGCCTCCATCGGCCATGTTTCCCCGGAAGCCGCCGA
>JAKSBM010000082.1 GCA_022361135.1 Desulfobacterales bacterium
GGCCGGCGTACATGACCACCACGTTTTCCACGGTTTCGGCGATCATGGCCATGTCGTGGGTGATGAGGATCAGGGCCATCTCTTTTTTCCTCTGGAGGCCCAGGAGTAGATCCAGGATCTGGGCCTGGATGGTGACATCCAGGGCGGTTGTGGGTTCGTCGGCAATGAGGAGGCTGGGGTTGCAGGCAATGGCCATGGCGATCATCACCCGTTGGCACATGCCGCCGGAAAGCTGGTGGGGGAAGCATTTCAACCGTTCTTCAGGGGCTGGAATTCCCACCAGTTTCAAGAGTTCAATTGCCCGGCCCTGGCGCTGGGCCCGGGTTCCCCCTTCGTGGACCTTGAGGGCTTCCTTGATCTGGAATCCCACGGTGAAGCAGGGGTTGAGACTGGTCATGGGTTCCTGGAATATCATGGCCACATCCTTGCCCGTGATCTCCCTTCTCTGCTTTTTGGGCATGGCGATGAGGTCCTTTTCATTGAAGGAGAGGACGTCGGCCTTGACCTTGCCCGGGAAGGGGATGAGTCCCATGAGGGCCAGCTGGGTGACGCTTTTACCGGAACCGGATTCCCCGACAATGCCCAGGACTTCTCCCTTGCCCAGGGAAATATTCACATCATCCACGGCCATGAACCCGTCAAATTCCACGGAGAGATTTCGAATGTCCACAAGTTTGCTCATTGGTTCTCCCTCCTATCGTTTCATTTTGGGGTCCAGGGCATCGCGGAGCCCGTCCCCGGCCAGGTTGAATGCCAGTACGGTGAAAAGGATGGCCAGTCCGGGAAAGGTGACCACCCACCAGGCCCGCTGGACAAATTGCAGGGAATTGGCCAGCATGGCGCCCCATTCCGGGGTGGGGGGCTGGGCGCCCATGCCCAGGAATCCCAGGGCGGCGGCATCCAGGATGGCGTTGGAAAAGGTCAGGGTGGCCTGGACGATGAGGGGGGGCATGCAATTGGGCAGGAGGACGTTGAACATGAGCCGCAGGTGGCCGGCCCCGCAGGTCCGGGAGGCCGTGACATAGTCCTGGGTTTTTTCCGACAGGACCTGGGCCCGGGTGAGCCGGGTGAAATGGGGGAGCATGATTACGGCAA
>JAKSBM010001000.1 GCA_022361135.1 Desulfobacterales bacterium
AGGGGACGTATTCAATGCCGCAATGGGCGATGACAATGATGCAATGGACCCGCCCCTTGAGTTCCTGGATCCGTTTTTCCATGAGGCCGGGTTCCCAGCCTGTAACTCCGGGGCCCTTGCCGGTGGCGGCGGTGAGGTCTTCCCCTTCGCTGAAGTTGAGAATGGCCAGGCGGATGCCGTCCCGTTCCAGGATCAGGGGGGCAGATGCCCGGGAGAGGTTGTCCCCGGCCCCGGTGTATTCGATTCCCGCCCCTTCAAGGGTTTCCAGGGTTTGGTCAAAGGCGGCCCTGCCAAAGTCAAAGACGTGGTTGTTGGCCAGGGTGACGGCGTTGAAACCGGCGGCGGTGAGCCCTGCCACGTGGTGGGGCATTCCCTTGAATACGGCCCCGCTTTTAACCACGGGGCGGCCCGTGTCGGCCAGGGGGGCCTCCAGGTTCACCAGGGAGAGGTCCAGGGCGGTGAGTTGGGGGAGCAGATCCCCGTATACGGCCTGGGGATCGGCTTCGATGATGGGATCAAAGGCCCGGATGGGGGCCCAGTCTCCGGCAATGCCCAGGCAGATGCCCGGGCGGTTTTCTTCAGTGGGACGGGCCTGCCAGAGGCCCTGTTCCCAATCGACGTTCTGGTGCATGTTCTCGGCTTTCCTCTTCAGTATGAATATAATGGATGGGCATGCGCCGGGTCAGGCTTGCCACAACTTCATAGTTCAGGGTCCGGGTGAGACGGGCCAGTTCTTCGGCCCATAGGCATTCATTGCCCTGGCGGCCCATGATGACCACGGGATCCCCCACCTTGAGGCCGGGGATGTGGCTGGTGTCAATCATGGTCAGATCCATGCAGACCCGGCCGATGACCCGGGCCCGCTTGCCCCCGGCCAACATGATGCCGGTGTTGGAGTTCAGCCGGGGGTAGCCGTCACCGTATCCAATGGGAACGGTGGCAATGGTGGTTTCCTTGTCCGTCACATGGGTGGCCCCGTAACTGACGCTGAAGCCCCTGGGGACGGTTTTAATGTGGATCACCTCTGAGACAATGGACATGGCCCGTTTAAACCCAAGCGCTTCGGGGGGCTGGTCGGTGTTGTACGACAGTCCGTATAGGCTGATACCCGGTCGCACCATGTCCAGGTGGGTCCGGGGCAGGGTCATGGTGGCGGCGGAATTGGCGCAATGGCAGATGCCCGGAGAAAGTCCCAGGTTAGCCATTTTGTCCTTCAGGGCCATGAAGGTGTCGAATTGGGCCAGGGTGGGGGCTTTGTCCGCTTCGTCGGCACAGGGAAAATGGGTGTATAGCCCTTCGATGTCCAGGCCGGGCAATTGGGAAATGGCCAGGGCTTCCCTTGCTGCGGTTTCAATGTCGGCCGTGGAAAGGCCCAGCCGTCCCATGCCCGTGTCCGCCTTGATGTGAACCTTCACCGCATGGGGCAGGGTTTGTGCCACCTGGGAGATGGTCCGGGCGGTCTCCACATCCCCGATGGAGATGCGGATGTCGTGGGAGGCGGCATAGGCCACCTGGTTGGGGGAAATGCTCCCGAATAAAAGGATGGGAAGTCCGATGCCGGCCCGCCGGAGTTTCTGGGTTTCCGTGATTCGGGCCACCCCAAGGAAGTCCGCCCCATGGGCCTCGGCTGCCCGGGCAATGGTCACATCCCCATGGCCGTATGCATCGGCCTTGATCACGGCCATGATTCGGGTTTGGGGGGCGCATTGGCTGCGGATGGTTTTCAAATTGTGGATGAAGGCGGAAAGATCCACCACCACACGGGTCTGGGGGGTGAGGCAGGAGGCGGTGTCCTCCGTGATCTGGGTCGTGGGCTGGCTCATTTTGGCTGCTCCCGGCATTGGAATTAAGGGTGATGGATTTTGGGCGTTTCCGGTCCCATCCAGGGAAACCGGAGGCAGAGTCTCGGATGGGCCCATGCACCGGCACAGGCGCCGAAAAAATCGGCCACGAGGTCCAGTACAGAGGCGTGCCGCTGGGGCACAAAGCTCTGGTGGATTTCATCCGAGAGCCCGAAAGCCGTGGTAAAGAGCACTGCAAAAATACCAATGGCCCATGGGGACCAATGGGGGCGTTCACCCGCCATGTTCCGGGCGGTGAGAACCGCCAGGATGCCATAGGCCAGAAAATGCATCACCTTGTCTTCGTGTGGGAAGAGGGAGAATGTGTCCAGGGGTGAAGGGGCAGAAGACTGCCGGAAAATGAGAATACAGAACCCGATCCAGGGCAGACGGTAAAACAGGGTCTGCCGCATCTGGTTGATGGGGCCGGCGGGTGGCCGGCCCCGGTCATCTTTAGAAGATGGGTTCATCCAGGGTTCTTTCCTTGATGTGATGCAGAACCGGTTCCAGGAACTCGTCTGCGCTCAGCCCCATTCTTACCTTACCGTCCAGGGTACGGATGGAGAAGGTGCCGCTATCTTTTTCCTTGTCCCCCACGGTGAGGATCAGGGGAACGTAGTTGATCTGGGCTTCACGGATTTTTTTCTTCAGGGTCTCGTTGCGGCCGTCCACTTCGCAGCGGATGCCGTTGGCGTCCAGCAGGGCTTTGACCTTTTCCGCATGGGGGGTGAGATCCTGGTTGATGGGCAGGACCACGGCCTGTACCGGGGCCAGCCACAGGGGGAATTTCCCTGCAAAATGTTCCACCAGGATGCCGAAGAAACGTTCCATGGATCCGTAGATAACCCGGTGGATCATGATGGGACGATGCTTGTCGTTGTCCTGGCCCTTGTAGGTGAGATCAAAACGTTCGGGCAAGGCCATGTCCAGCTGGACCGTGCCGCACTGCCAGGTCCGGCCCAGGGCGTCCTTGATGTGGATGTCGATCTTGGGACCGTAGAAGGCGCCGTCGCCTTCGTTGATGACGTAGTCGCGACCATAGGCTTTCAGGGCGGCTTCCAGACCGGCGGTGGCCTTTTCCCAGAGATCATCGTCACCGATGGATTTTTCCGGCCGAGTGGAGAGTTCCAGGTGGAAGTCCAGGCCGAATTTGCCGTAGATGCGTTCGGCCAGTTTGAGGACGCCGTGGACCTCGGATTCGATCTGCTCGGGCATCATGAAGATGTGGGCGTCGTCCTGGTGGAAGGAGCGGACCCGGAAGAGACCGGACAGGGCACCGGAGAGTTCGTGGCGGTGGACCAGCCCCACTTCACCGGCCCGCAACGGCAGGTCGCGGTAGGAGTAGGATTTGGTCTTGTAAAGGATCAT
>JAKSBM010000476.1 GCA_022361135.1 Desulfobacterales bacterium
CCTGATCTTCCCGGAATCCGGTGAGTTCCTCTCCGGCGGTAACTTCCACGGACAGCCCCTGGCCCTGGCCACGGACTTCCTGGGCATTGCCATTGCCGAGCTGGCCAATATTTCCGAACGCCGCATCGAGCGTCTGGTCAACCCCCAGCTCTCCGGCCAGCCCGCCTTCCTGGTGGCCGACGGCGGCCTGAACTCCGGTTTCATGATCGCCCAGTATGCTGCGGCTTCCCTGGTTTCTGAAAACAAGGTGTTGGCCCACCCGGCATCTGTCGACTCCATCCCCACCTCGGCCAACAAGGAAGACCATGTCTCCATGGGCGCCTGCGCCGCCCGGAAATGCCGCGACATCGTGAAAAACGTGGAAAACGTCCTGGCCATTGAGCTGCTCTGCGGCGCCCAGGGCATTGACCTGTTCACCAACATGAAAGCCGGCGTCGGCACCCTGGCCGCCTACGCCAAGATCCGCGAACATGTGGGATTCATGAAGGAAGACCGCCAGCTCTCCCTGGACATTTCCAAGGTCCGGGAACTGCTGGAAACCGGCGACATCGTCAAGGCCGTTGAAGCCAAAGTGGGTAAACTCTACTAAACCGCCATGGGCCGGGCCGGGGATTTCCCAGGCCCGGCACTTCCCGGGGCATCGTCCCCCAAGGAGGAGTAAAGATGGAAAAAATAATCGAATGCGTCCCCAACTTCAGTGAAGGCCGGGACGAAAAAGTAATCCAGGCCATTGCAGACGCCATCCAGGCGGTGCCCGATGTCACCCTGGTGGACGTGGACCCGGGAAAATCCACCCACAGAACCGTCTACACCTTTGTGGGCAATGAAACTTCAGTCATCGAAGGCGCCCTGGCCGGTGCCCGGGTGGCCAAGGAGATGCTCGACATGCGCCGGCACAAGGGGGAACACCCCCGGTTCGGCGCCATGGACGTCTGCCCCTTCATCCCCGTGGCCAATGTGACCATGGAAGAATGTGCCGACATCGCCAAAGAATTTGCCAAAAGAGCCGCCGAAGAATTGGATGTTCCCTTCTTCCTCTATGAAGAAGCCTCGGACCGGGACTACCGCAAAAAGCTTCCCGATGTCCGGGAAGGGGAATACGAAGCATTGGAAAGCCGGCTCAAGGATCCCAAATGGGCCCCTGACTTCGGTCCCAAGGAATTTGTCCCCTCCTGGGGCGCCACCGCCACTGGCGCCCGCATGTTCCTCATTGCCTACAATGTGAACCTGCTGGCCACCCCCAACCAGGCCCACCGCATCGCCCTGGACCTTCGGGAAGCCGGAAGGGGCCCTGGCAAACCGGGCAAGCTTAAGGACGTCAAGGGCATGGGCTGGTTCGTGGACGAGTACAACATGGCCCAGGTCACGGTGAACCTGAACAATTACAAGGTCACCCCCATCCACCTGCTTTTCGAAGAGGTGAAAAAAAAGGCCCAGGAGCTGAACATTGCCGTGGCCGGATCGGAAATCGTGGGCGTGGTTCCCAAGGAATCCCTGCTCATGGCCGCCGACTACTACATTGAAAAGGAAGGGCTGTTCATCTACCAGGAAGAACAGAAGATCCGCCTGGCCATCGAACGCATGGGCCTGAACTCCGTGGCCCCCTTCAACCCCCAGGAAAAAATCATCGAATACATCGTGGCCCAGGAGCCGGAAGAACCCCTGGCCTCCATGAGTGTTCGCGGCTTTGTGGAAGAGATTGCAGCACGGACCTCGGCTCCCGGGGGTGGATCGGCATCGGCCCTCATGGCCGCTGTGGGCACCGGCCTTGGCGCCATGGTGGCCAAACTCACCCAGGGGGTTCGCAAGTTCGAAGACCGGGAAAGGGAAATGCAGGCGGTGATCCCCGGCCTCCACGACCTGACCCAGAAGCTCATCCCCCTCATTGACAAGGACACCTCGGCCTTCAATGAATACATGGAAGGCATCCGCATGCCCCAGACCACAGAGGAAGAAAAGGCCCAGCGCCATGCCAAGATGCAGGCCGGGTTGAAAACCGCGGTACGGGTTCCCCTGGAAACCATGTCCCTGGGCGACCAGGCCTGGGACGATCTGGTCCAGACCGCCCATTACGGCAACCCCGCATCCAAATCCGATGTCCAGGTGGGGGCCAAGGCCCTGGAATCCGGCATCTGGGGTGCCTACCAGAATGTATTGATCAACATGGGCGACATTGAGGATGAGGCCTTTAAGGCCGAGGTTTTGGCACAGGCCGAGGCCATGGATGCCCGGGCCAAGGAAAAATGCGCCGAAGTATTTGCCATCCTGGATAAGATATAACCCTTCAATCCCAAAGAGAGGATAAAGATATGAATTCAACCCAAGATAACCACATGAACATCTGCCTGTCCGACGCACTGCCCCCCGTAAAGGAATTCAAACCCGGGATCCGGCGTGCCCCCTCCAGGGGATTTTGCCTGAGCCCCTCCCAGACGGCCACGGCATTGAAGAACGCACTGCGTTACGTGCCCGAATGTCTCCATGAAACCCTGGCGCCTGAATTCCTGGAAGAGCTGAAAACCTGGGGCCGGATCTACGGCTACAGATTCCGCCCGGCTGGGGAACTCAAGGCCAAGCCCATTGACGAATACAAGGGCAAATGCCGGGCCGGTAAAGCCATCCAGGCCATGATCGACAACAACCTGGATTTTGAAGTGGCCCTGTATCCCTATGAATTGGTCACCTACGGAGAAACCGGTGTGGTTTGCCAGAACTGGATGCAGTACAACCTGGTCAAACAATACCTGGAAAACATCACCGAGAACCAGACCCTGGTCATGCAGTCCGGCCATCCCCTGGGCCTGTTCAAGTCCAGCCCGGACAACCCCAGAGTCATCATCACCAACGGCCTGCTGGTGGGCCTGTACGACAACCCCACCGACTGGGAAGTGGCCGTACAGATGGGCGTGAGCTCCTATGGTCAGATGACCGCCGGCGGTTGGATGTACATTGGTCCCCAGGGCATTGTCCATGGTACCTATAACACCCTGCTCAACGCCGGTCGCCAGACCTGCGGTGTTGCCGCGGACAAGGACCTTGCCGGTCTTCTCTTTGTTTCCTCCGGCCTGGGCGGCATGAG
>JAKSBM010000182.1 GCA_022361135.1 Desulfobacterales bacterium
GGTTGGAAAAACCGGCAGCATGGGGGGACAGGTCAGTGGTGCTGGGGTCGTCGTCATCATCCGGTGTCAGCTGGAGTTTTCCGTCCCCCAGCTTGTTGGTGGCCGGGGCGGTATTGATGGTGGTACCCTCCTGGAGGGTGCCGTCGTATCCGTTTCCGCTGCTGTCCGAGCCATCCGTGTCAAAGGTCCAGTGGCCGACGAGGCCGGTGGTGGTGTCCAGGGTTCCCTGCCAATCCGAAACGGCGGTGTCCGTTGCCAGGGGCCGGGTGTCAATCCGGCCGGCATGGTATTCCAGATCCCAATCTCCCCCCAGCGTCCCATGGCCGGTCAGGTCCTGGGATGCAGCAATATCGGCCCCGGTCGCCTGGGCAACGGCCTGGATAAATTCCTTTCCGGATTCGTTTTCCGCCAGGTTGCACCCGTAAAACAGGATGTCCCCGGTTTCCGAAAGGGCGTTGGCCCAGGCGGAAAATGCCCATGGATTTTGTTGGATCACGGCTTGGGTGAGTTCGGTGTTGCCCAGTTCCACGGCCCCGGCCCGACCGTGGCTGATGATATGAATGGCGGAGAGGTCGGATTGGGTGGACAAAATATCCGTCACCTGGGCCAGGCCGTCCTGGTCCCCATCGAGGATCACCACCTCTGCCAGGGCCCCGTCCCGGGACATCAGACCCTGGACCAGGGTGTCAAACTCGGATACGTCCCCATTGATCAGAATCAATTCCTTGCCGGGGTGCACCGTTTCCATGGCTGAACCCTGGGGTTCCGAAGGGGAGTAGACCATGGATTGGGGGGCGTCCTCGGCCAGGTCCGGGATGAGGTGGCTCCCCTCTGCCAGGGGATCACCGGACAGGAGGATACGCTTTTCCAGGGCCTCGTAGACAAAGGGGCTGGACCGTCTGTCAAAGGGTTTCTTCATGGGGTTAATTCAACTCCTTGGTCGAGGCCATCCGCTGGGGGCGCTGTTTGGCGGGGAGGGTGGGCCGGGCCGGCGGGATGGGGCCATGGGCATTGGTCAAGGGTTTGAACAGGACCCTGCATTTGAGGCCCCCGGGAAGGGCCAGTTCGGGATTGGGCAGCTCCAGCCGGATGCCGTAGGTGTTGCTGGCCGCATCAATAACTCGATCCACAAGGGTGACCACGGCGAGTTTGGAGGGGTAGATGTCCAGTTCCGGCATCACCTGGGCCGTCATTCCAGGCTGAATTTTACCAAAGGTGGCGGCAGGAACGATGACTTCAACCGAGAGGGGATCAATGCGGGCCACCTTCATCACGGGCTGGCCGTTGACATACTCCCCTTCGGAAACGTAGCGTTCAACAACCACCCCTGAGATGGGGCTGGTAACGGACCGCCTGGCCAGGGCGGCTTCTGCCTGTTCCATTTCCAGGGTGGCCAATTGCTGGTTTTCCTGTACTTTTTTGAGCTGGTACCGGTTGATTTCGATTTCCGTTTTGGCCTGGTCTTTATCGTGGGAGGGGACTGCTTCTATGTTACGAATCCGCTTTTCTGCCCTTTGGGCAAAGGATAATTGGGCCTGGTTCAACAGGATATCCCCGTCAAAGGCGGCCATGGCCTTGGCTTTTTTCAGCACCAGTTTTTCAACGGTTGAATCCAGGGAGAGTAGAATCTGACCGGCTTCCACCCTGTGGCTTCTTTCGGCATGGATGGTTTCCACGATGCCCTTGGCGGCTGCCCCAATGTCCACTAGGGCACTGGGTTTGATTAAACCGTCCAGTTCCAGGGAGGCCTCCTGGGCATATCCGGTGCCCGGCACAAGTGATAAACCGATAAGGGGTAGGATAAGGGTCCATATGATTTGTTTCATGGTGTGCTCCTTTGTCATTCGTTTTGCCCGCTGAAGGCAAGGTGCTGGTTTCTAAGGCGGTCCTGTTTCAAGAGGGTCATGCGCTTTGATCTGTGCCGGCGTTGGGTGCGGTATTGAATCCAGTGGACCAGGGTTGCATTCACTCGGTGGTGCCAGGGCCTGCCCGGGAGTGTCAGCCATTTCAACAGGGTAAAGCAGGCCGGGGGGATTCGTGTGCGGATGGGGGCGTCTTCCAGGGAAAGGATCATCTGGCAGGAGCCGGGATCCCCCTGTCTGGCACTTCTGCCGAACAATTGCCTGTCAATGCGGCGGCAGGGATTGAAGCCGGCCCCGATGACATGGAGGCCCCCGGCGGCCCGGACCTTGGGGGAAAGGGTGATGTCCGTCCCCCTTCCGGCCATGTTGGTGGCCACGGTGACCTGGCCCGGCTGTCCGGCCTGTGCCACAATATCGGCTTCGGATTTGTCGTGCCTGGCGTTGAGGACCCGATGGCCGATGCCGGCTTTGATCAGGCTCCGGCTGAGCCGTTCGGATTCGGCCACCGAGCCGGTGCCGATGAGAACGGCCCTGCCCCGGGTCAATTGGGTTTGGATGGTCCGGACCACATCCTGCCATTTGTCCCTGGCGCGGGCATGGATCCTGGGGCTCAGCCCCAAGCGCTGCCCCGGGCGTCGAAGGGGGATTTTTCGGCTTCTGATCCGGTATACATTGGCAAATTCATGTTTGGCTTCCCGGACGGTGCCGGTGGTCCCGGCCAGTTTGAGGTACCGGCAAAAGAAGCGCTGGTAGGTGATGCGGGCCATGGGAGATCGATCCCCGGTCAGGGGGCAGTCTTCCTTGATTTCCACCATCTGGTGCAATCCGTTTTGCCAGGATCGGTCGGGCATGCGCCGCCCGGTGGACGGATCAATGAGAATGATTTTTTGGTCTTCAACCAGGTAGTCCTTGTCCCGGGTCAGCAGGTGGATGGCCTCAAGTGCGGTTTTGATCCATTCCTCCATCTGGAAGGGGTGGTGACCGCGGCCGGGCTCGTTCGATGCCCCGGAGCGGATTCGGTGGTACCCCTCCGGTGTCGGGACAATGTTTCGGGAAAGAATGTCCAGGGTGAAATCCCTTTTTTCCTTCAGTTGCCGGGCGATTTTAAAGGCATCTGTGAATAGGTGTCGGGCCGGGCCGGATTGTTCCTCCCTGCTCAGGATCAGGGGCGTAATGGCATCGTCGATCATGACGGAGTCGGCCTCGTCCACAATGGCGTAGCACAGTCCCCGGAGCAGGGGGCGGGGCGGGGAGGTGATCCCGGACACGGCCAAGTCGGCCCTGAGGCTGTTGGCCGGTAATGTCCCCAGCAGGGTCCGGTCCCGCAGGTAGTCAAACACCACCTGTTTATGGGTGCAGAAGACCACATCCCCGGCATAGACGGTGCGCTTTTCCTTGTGGGACATGGTATGGGTTACGGCTCCGCCGGTGAGGTTGAGGGCGGCCAGAACCGGGGCCAGGAGTCGGGCATCCCGCTGGGCCAGGTATTCGTTCACGGTGATGATGTGGACCGGGATGCCGGAAAGGGCCGCCACACAGGCAGCCAGGCCGGCGGCCAGGGTTTTGCCTTCCCCGGTTTCCATTTCCGCCAGTTCGCCCTGGAGCAGGGTCCATGCCGCCATGATCTGGGTGTGGAAGGGGCGCAGCCCCATGGTTCGGTCCATGGTTTCCTCCACCAGGGCAAAGGCGGCCATGCAAAGGTCAAATTCCAATCCCCGTTGCCAGATTTCTGTTTGGAGGCGATGCTGGAACCGGGCCAATTCCTGTGGTGTCTTTCCGACCATATCTTGGGTGTGGCGGACCACTTTTTCGGGAATTTGGTCCAGGGAAATGGAGGGGGAAAAGATATGGCCGAGGGTGTGGATTAGTTGTGCGGCCAAGGCGCGCACATGGCTGGGGGGCGGGTCGGGCTGTTCTGGATATTGCCCGATGATGGGGCCGGGTCGGATCATGGCGGGATTTAAAATTTGCATGGCATCACACACTGAAAATACGGGTCCAAAGGGTGTGAAATTCATCGAGCCACTGGCGGTACAGGGGCTTGGCCTCGTGATCAAATCTGACCATGGCCCGGCCGCCGATGCGAATGGCCGGGGCTGGATCCGCCAGACAAAGATCCACCTTGAAAACCGTATCCATAACCCTTAAGCCTTCGGGGTCGGAGGGATCGGTGGGAAAGATGCCGCCACAGGCTTTTCCCAGGGATGCCGCAGGCAGTCGATAATCCGGTGCCGGTACGATGCGGACAATGTCGGCAAAAAAGGCTTTGGAAGGCATCTCGGCCAGGCGTACCCGGACCTGTTTTACCCGTCGGCGCACCCGGTCAATGTCAGACTGGCCCACCACGGCCCGTATGATGGGCCGGTGGTCCCCAATGACGTAGCCAAGGGTTTCTCCTTTTTTGACATGACGGCCCTCCAGGGAATCCGGTTTGACCAGGGAAATTCGTCCCTTTCCCGGGCTGAACAATTGGAGATGGGCCTGCTTCTGCCGCAAGTGTGACAGCTCTCCTTTGATATTCTGGAGTTCGTCCCAGATGATTTTTTTCTCGGTCATTTTTTCAAGATCAAGGGCCCGGTAACGGGCCAATAGTTCCGAAATGCGGGTTTCCTGGATGTGGATCCGGTGGCTCAAGGCAGGTGCTTCTCCGGTAATGATAAGGGTTTGGGCCGATACGAGGTGGTCATTTCCCACATTCACCCGGCGGACCTCAAAATCCGTCCCCGCCCTGAGGACGGATTGTTCGGGCAGCCAGACCACCCCCTGGGTGAGGGTTCGGTTGGGGGCTGGATAAATGAACACTGCCGTTGCCAACCCGACCGCAGCAAGGGTGAACAAGGTGGCCAGACGTATTCTTTTCTCCCTGACTCCGGGCTGGGCCATGAAGTGTTTGCAGGTCCGGAGGGCAGGGAGGATAAAAAGGCTAAGGATGCCCCAGGCCCCAAATACAATGCCCAGGATAAAAAATCGGCCGCTGATCATCCAGATGAGGCTGGTCAGAACCAGAAGTCTGTATGCAAATGACAGGGGGGCGTACAGAAGAAACCAACCCCTTTCCCCCGGTGCCGTAACCGGAGATTGGCTCCGGGGGATGCCCAGAAGATATCGTCGACACAGGTATCCCAGGTATTGGCTGGACCGCTGGGCCAGGTTGGGGATTTCCACCAGATCCGACAGCAGGTAGTAGCCGTCGTACCGAAGCAGGGGATTGCCGTTGAACAGGAGGCTGGAGATACCACCCAGGGCCATGACGCTGAGGGCAAGGGAGCCGATAATACCGGTGTCGTGGCTGCGCCAGATAAAAAAGGCAATCCCCGACAGAAACAACTCCACCATGATGCCGGCCCCCGCCACCATCATCCGTTGTGATTTTTTGGGGAATACGGCGGAATCTCCGGCATCCACATAGGCCAGGGGGGTGAAGGCCACCATGAGAATCCCCATTTCGTGGACGCTGCCGCCATACCGCTTTATGGCCAGTCCGTGGCCGAATTCGTGGAGAATTTTCATGAAAGGATAGGTCAGCCAGAGCAGGACCAGGGAATGGGCGCTGGTGAAATGGCCGGCAAAGGCTTTGAATAAATCGTCTCCATGGGCAATGGCCATGGATGCGGCCCCGGTCACAACCAATGCCCATATCAAGAGGCCCAGGCGGGAAAACAGGGCTGTGGCAATGGGGGACATCCGGTTGAGGATGCGGTCGGGATCCAGGAGGGGCAGCTTCATGATCAAGGGGGAAAAACCCAGGAGTCCGGGGGATGCCCCTTTGGGAGACTTGGCCGTGTCCCGGGCCAGGGCGGCGGTGCTGTGGTGAAGGTTGCAGATCACCAGATCGGCCTGGTGGAGTTGAACCAGAAGCGCGATGAGTTCATCCTGGGTGGGGATGTCTTCGGTGGTGTTCCCGAGGATATCCTGCCAGATTTCTTCCATGGTCCATTCACCGTTCATCTGACCGATGGCTTTGTAGGAGACGGCGTTGAACCGATGCACCCGTCCGTCCAGGGGATTTTTAAGGACATACCAGGGGTGACGGCGGTAGACATGGCGGGAGATGACCAGCTCTTTTCGTAATAGGGGTTTCAGGGGGGAAACCTTATACCAGTATGCGCTGTTTAACGATGGTGTCATTCTCCCTCCCAGGGCAACATCGCCCACAGCGAAAAACGGGCCCAGTCCACCAGTTTCCGGGTGAGGATCCAGATTCGTTTTGCCCGATGGATGCGAATTTTACCCACCCCTTCCATGCCGGGCTGAATCAGGTCCGGCGAATTTTCCATGGTTGCCTCCACCTGGAAAAAATGTGCATTGCCCTGGGTGACGGCCACACGGGAGACCCGGCTAATCCGGAAGGCGATGGGCCGGTGGGGCAGGCCGGTGAGTTTGAGAACCCCTTCCTGCCCGGATTGGATGAAACGGATGTCGCTCTCCTTGGCCCTCAGGGAAACTTTGAATTCCTTGACCGGGGCGATTTCAAAAAGAACATCGCCGGTATTCACCGGAGCCCCCAAGGATTGGCTCAGATCGCCCTTTATCACCATGCCGGAAAAGGGGGCGAAAATCCGGGTCCGGTTGAGTTGGTGGGCCACCAGTTTAAGCTCCGCATCGGCCTGATCCCTCTGGGAAGTCAGAATGGCGATTTCTGCACGGTCCGATTCCGCCAGGGCCTTTCGCAGCTTCTTTTCGAATTGTCGTTTCCGGGTCTGCCATTTGTCTCGCTGGAGGAGGAATTCGTCACGGTCCAGTTCCGCAAGGATATCCCCCGTGCGAATGCGATCACCGGAGCGGATATGGGCCTGTGAAATGAATCCCTGTTGGGGGGCGGCGATGATCCGGCTGGTATCTGCCTTTACCGTGGCCTCACAGGTGATGCGAAATAGGCTGTCCGTGGTGCTGAGCCAGATCGTAAGGACGGCCAGGGCGGTCACCATGAGTTTGACCAGGAGGTGTCGGGGCCCGAAGAGCCCCATCAGTCCCTTGGAGATGCCTTCGCTAATCTTGGATATGAGAGGGCGGTGGCTTTTGTACCGGCTTTCAAGGACCGGGCCCAGCATCATGGCGGTCTGTTCCAGAAGGGTAATGGTTTTACGGTTAAAGGGCCGGTCTGCGTCCCTTTCAAGGAGGAGGGCACCGAAAACCCTTCCGTTTTTACCCAAAGGAATGGTGCAGATACACGCCTGGTGCTGGAGATGGGAAAGGGCACAGTGGAAATGGCCCGAGGCTTGGGGCGTGGCTTCCGGGGCGGGGTGGACCATGGTGGTTTTTCGGTCCACGGCTTCTTCCATGGCTTCGCCTGCGGCTCGGATTAAATCACGGCGATGGTCGATATCCGACCTGCTGGACGTCGCTTC
This sequence comes from Desulfobacterales bacterium, assembly GCA_022361135.1. The sequence goes on from JAKSBM010000182.1 coordinate 7,211, forward strand.
CAATCGTATGCGATTGAAGCGGACCACGCCGAACATAACCCGCTTACAGGCGAATTTTCCTGCGATTTCATCCACCACCTGTTCTGCGGCTTTTGTAAACGTATCCGGTTCCAGGGCGGCGGCAATGAGGCCCATTAATTGGGACATCTGGTCCCGGCCTGCCATCTGGGCCTGTTCCTTCATGGTTTCCAGCCATTGGCATCCGATTTGTATCTGTTTTACCACGGTCTGTTGTAAGGCTTTGGAACGGCTGGTGATTCCAAATGCGGCAACGCCCCAGAGAACATCGTTTAAAAAAAGGGGAACGGCTACGGCATCCATGGGGTCACCGGTGTCGGTGTGGTGATGGATGTGCGATTGTACGACGGATTTTTCGCTTTGGCAGGCCGCATGGCCAATGGCTTTGAGATCCGATGTCTGGGTGTCGGGCTCAGGCCAGGCGATATACGCCCCCAGCACTGTTTTATCCGCTGGCGGAAAAGTGAAAATGACGGCGCTGACCATGCCGGAGATCATATTACACTGCCGGCCTAGCCACGCACCCAATAACTTATCCATACAATTAAAGTCCAGTACGATTTAGCATCAATTGGAACAACACTGTTCAGACAGGTTTGCCTACTGCATAGCAACAACGAGTTTTCTTTATGTAGTCAGTATTAAGGGTATCCTATATTAGAGGAGTAAAAAGGATGTCAAGAAGAATTTGAATTTATGGTCAATTGGCCGTCCATTAATTACTATGACGGCGTGGAATAACCAATTCTAACCCGTGTGCTTTCTTTTGTCTTTGGAAGTAAAGCTGAAGTGTGAAGGGAGTCGATAAAAAAGGTCAACCCAAAGGGAACGTTCTTTGGAGGCCTTGGGAAAAATCGAGGCAGTGAAGAATTCCAGTGGTAATGCCCGGGCCGATTTGCCATCGGCCCGGGCAGATAGAAGCGTGGGCCTATAGAAAGGCCAGTTCAAACTCCAGGCTTTGGTCGTGGGTGATGACCACCAGCCCCGATTCCACCTTGGAAGGGGCTTTTTTCAGCTCAATCCCGGCGGAGGTGCCGTCCACATATACGGCACCCCTGTCCGAGGTGTCCACCCCGCCCTTGATCCGGTAGAGCCGGTTCAGGTAGGGGGTGAGTTTTCGGCAGATTTCCTGGGCTGTTTTCAGGGCCGGCTTAATCACAAATGATTTGGGCCGGCCCTTTGGGCCCCATCCGGAAAACCGTTCTCCATCCACCTCCATGTAGGCCGGTGTTCCATTGCCCAGGAGGGTGAGGAAATCCCCATCCGTTTCTCCCCGGGTGGACAGGCGGATCTGTTTGTCCGGATAGCGTGAGGAGAGATGCCGGAGCAGCGTCACCTTTTCTGCTTCGTCCAATAGATCGGTCTTGGTGACCAGCAGCATGTTGCTGGCATCCATCTGTTCCGTCAGAACCATGAGGCATTGTTCCATCTCCATGTGGCGTTCCCCGTCCACCAGGCAGGCCATGCCTCCGCAGGTGAATTCCCCGGGGGCGGTCATGTCGATGGCCCGGGTGATGTCTTTGAGGCCCGAGGGCTTGGCCAAACCGGAACATTCCACAATGAGAAGGTCTGGCTTGATCTCCCGGTAGGCCAGCACCGATTCCACAAAGGAACCCGAAAGGCAGGAACAGAAAATCTGCCCCGATTTGAGTTCCTGGACTTCACCGGCCAGGGCGCTGGCATCGATGAGACCGGCATCCACATCCATATCACCGAAGTCATTGACGATGACCCCGATTTTCATTCCCCTGTATTTGTTGAGCA
>JAKSBM010000847.1 GCA_022361135.1 Desulfobacterales bacterium
CTCCAATTGAAGCTGGGTGGTGATCCCATGGGCCAACACGGCAGCCAAAGCCGTTTTCCCCCCATGGAGGATATGTTTGACGGATGTATTCATGGTACACAACAAAACAGCCAGGCCCGGTTGGGGGCATGGCCGTCGTCAATCCAATATTACCAATTTCTCTATGATTTGATTCCAGTTTAAAGCGACGATCTATCTTTGTCTGAATCCTAAGATAAATTACATTTCACCAAATTCAAGCCCCCATTTGCCCGAGACGACCCAACCCCATGAAAAATCATAGAGAAAAAGGATTTCACCCCGCGGCCCATGCCCCATGGACCTTTTTGTCGTTGACCATCCGGGCAAAGTCTTCCAGACCGGCGCCTTCGGATTTTTATTATCCATTTTTCCATGGCTTGACCTGAACACCGATCTAAAGTAAAAAACCTCTTTATCTTATGTAAACAAAAAATATGAGTAAACGCGTTATGGCATTCAAGACAATCAAAAAAAGCTCTGCTCCGGATCTGGTGGCCCAACAGATCCTTGAACAAATCGAAAATCACAGCCTGCCCCCGGGGAGCCGATTGCCCTCCCAAAGGGAACTGGCCGCCTTGCTCGGTGTGGGACGTTCCTCACTGCGGGAAGCGGTGAACGCCCTGGTGGCCATGGGGTATCTCGAGCCCATCCAGGGCAAGGGAACATACATAAAGGAAAACCTACCAGGCGCGGCTCTCAACATGGACCGCCTGGCCCGGGCCATGGCCATGGGCTCCACCTTTGACCTGCTGGAAGCCCGCCTCCTGATGGAATGCAAATCCGCAGCCCTGGCAGCCGTGCGCGCTGAGATTCACCAATTGGAAGCCTTGGATTTCGTGCTCAGTGAAATGCCCCTGGTCTTTGACAATTACACGGCATTTCTATCCCTGGACCTGGATTTCCACACCCAAGTGGCCGAGGCCACCAACAATGTGGTCATCTGTGAAATGACCAAACTCTTCCTGGAAAAGCTGCGCTCCAGCCATTCCCGGTTAAATACCCACAACCTGAGCACGGAATACAAACAATTGTCCGTCCAGACGGCCCAGCGGGTGTTCAAGGGGATCAAGGGCGGCAAACCCGACCAGGCAAAACTCTGGATGGAACGACATATCTCAGCGATTCGCGGGGAAATGGAAAATTTATTATAAAAGTGGTCTGAAGACCTGAAAATGATAAAACCTGTTGACAATAGTAGATTTGCTTCATATATCAAATCCTGTTTAGCAATTCTAACACGGGAGGAAATTCGCAACCCCGAAACGCACAACAAAATACCTGTCACAGACAGCACGGCAGGGCAGTGTTTGAACCCATAATAAGGAGAAAAGCAGATGAAATTGAGATCCTACCTTCTAAGTATGTTTCTTGTGGCATTGCTGAGTATTTTTGTAGTTTCTGCACATGCCAAAACCCTGGTTTATTGTTCCGAGGGAAGCCCGGAAGGCTTTACCCCGGCCCATTTCACCGCTGGAACCACCTTTGACGCCTCTTCCCGCCAGATCTTCGACAAACTGACCATGTTTGAACGGGGCACCACCAAAATCATGCCCGGTCTGGCCGAATCCTGGGACGTATCCGCCGACGGCAAAACCTACACCTTTCATTTGAGAAAAGGCGTTGATTTCCATTCCACTCCCTTTTTCAAACCCACCCGCCAATTCAACGCAGACGACGTATTGTTCAGCTTTAATCGTCAAAAGGACACCAAGCATCCCTACCATAAGGTCAGTGGTGCTTCCTACGAATATTTCCAGGCCATGGGAATGGGCGATCTTGTCGCCGCCATCGAGAAAAAAGACGATTATACCGTCGTGTTTAAACTCACCAAGCCCGAAGCCCCCTTCATCGCCAACCTGGCCATGGACTTCGCTTCCATCCACTCCGCCGAATATGCCGACAATATGATGAAGGCCGGCACCCCCACCGAATTCGACCAGAAACCCATCGGAACCGGCCCCTTTGTATTTGTTAACTATCAGAAGGACTCCATGATCCGTTACAAGGCCCATCCCACCTATTGGCAGGGCCGCGCCAAGATCGATAAGCTGGTCTTCTCCATCACCCCGGATCCCTCCGTTCGCTATGCCAAGCTTAAGGCCGGCGAATGCCACGTCATGCCCTATCCCAACCCGGCCGACCTGGCCCTCATGAAAAAAGACGCCGCCGTCAACCTCATGGAAAAAGAAGGCCTGAATGTGGGCTACCTGGGTTTTAATACCGAAAAAGCCCCCTATGACAATATTAAGGTTAGACAGGCCCTGAACATGGCTGTGA
>JAKSBM010001020.1 GCA_022361135.1 Desulfobacterales bacterium
CAATGTCCACGTGGGCGGCATTGTGCCCATGGAGGTAGGCAATGCCGGGGTGGAGGCCGTGGAAGGCTTCGTGGAGTTCCAGCACGGCCAGGTTGTACAGCTCCAGATAGGTTTTCAACAAGACCCCGCCGGAACTGGCGGCATCGGCCACGGGATGGTGGACCACCAGGGCATCCACCCCGCTGGCCCCGGCCAGTTCAATGGCGCTTTCCGTCAGGGTCATGAGTACGGCGATTTTTTTGATTTCCCCGTCCGGGTTTCCCACCACCAGCCCCGGGGTTTCGGTCACGGCCTTGCCCGGGAGATGGGAGGTTTTGGTTACCACAAAGGGATTGGTGCCGGGCCGGTCGGCCCCGGCCTTGACCCTGCCGTTGCTGATGGTATCCAGGGCATTTACCAGGTCATTTACATTCATCTTCACCTCCGCCTTCACATTGAGAGTTTTTTTAAACCACAACTTCAGCACAACATCCCGCCCCATGGGCCGGGCCCATGGGGCGGGATTTGGGGGGATCAAGCCCGGAAGATATTCTCCAGTCCGGCATGGGACACCCGGTCCCGGATGGTGGGGATATCCGTGGTGTACATCTCCTTTTCCTTCATGCGCTGGAACATGACCGAACCGGAAAAGGTAAATTTCAAATCCAGCCGCCCCTGGTCCACCATCTCTTCGCGGACATGGGCAATGGCATCCCCCAGACAAGTTTCCCGGGGCAGAACAAGGGCATCTCTTTTCCCCAGGCCGGCGGCATTGTACCCGGCCAGGGTGCCGGTGCAGATGGCCTCGGTGTGGCCCACCAACAGCCCGGCCTTTTCACCGGCGCAGAACAAATTGTCCAGGCCGGTCACCTTCAGTGCATCGTTCCGGGGGGCCATGGCCATGTACCGGATGGAATTACCGATCCCCCCGGCATAGGGATCCTCGTACCGGGCCTGCTCGAATCCGGGGATCTGCCGGAGGAGGTCCAGGGGGTAAAAGGGGCTCATGAGCTTGGCATGGCCGGTGTTGAGCAGGACGATATTTTTTTCAAAGGCCTCCAGGGCATATTGCTGGCAGGCCTTCATGGCCAATTTCCCCTTGGCCCGCAGGGCTTCGGGGATGGGAACCAGGGCCACCCCGTCCCGGTCCAAACGATGGCGGATCTCCGGGGTCAGGCTTTCCTTGTGGAGCTTGCAGGAGCCGCTCATGGCACCGGTCTGCCCCGATTTCTTCCCCACCATTTCCGTGATACCGGCCTTGCCAGCCACGGAAACCCGGGCCCCAAAGGTGTGGCAACGCAGGATGCACATGGCGCAACCCGTGCCGTATTTATTACAGGCCGCCGGTCCCCCGGCCGTGCCCGTGGTGTCCACAAAGGCGTCCCCTTCCAGACGGAACTCCCCACCCGCCGTTTTCCCGGATACGGCAGTGAGGGTATTGTCCCGCCGTTCCACCTGGGTGATGCGGTGGCAGAGTTTGATCTCCACTCCGGATTCCAATAAAAAACGTCCAATGGCCGGTTCAATGGATGCCACATTATATAGACTGGCATGGGCATGGCCCGGGAACTCAATGTTCCGGTGGAGGAGATTTCGATCCACCACGGTGAAAATATCCCCCCCGCCCATGGCCAGAAGCTCCTCCGTGGCCGTGAACCTGCCGTTGTTCCGCATGATGCCGCCCACAAGGCCCGTGCCCAGCAGCATATCCGTCCGTTCCACCAGGGTGGTTTTCGCCCCCTGCTTTGCCGCCATGAAGGCGGCAGCACATCCGGCCCATCCCCCACCTATGACCACCACATTCATCATCTTGCCTGCCTTTCGGGCACTGGCCCTTAAATTGGGTGTTTTAATTAAATCTATTTTTTGCAATCCACTTATTTCATAAGAAATAAAATACAGACGCAAGATCAAAATAAAGATTTAATTAAATTTTGGCCAAGCTAATACAAGGTTTTTATTACTGTCAAGTGTTTTTATTTGAGATTATAATTCAGAAAACACCCTATCTTCAACGGATTCAGCATATTTCCCAATATTTTCCATTGACTTCCCACCGGGGTAACAGCTAAAGATATTTGATTAAATTTTGAATTTTAAACCAAAGGCCGGCCCATGCCCCCAAAAACAAAATCCGGTGGAACCGCCGTGAAAACCGCCCTGGACGGCATCAAGGAAATGCTGTTCACCAACGCCCTCCTCCCGGGTCAGAAAATCTCCTACCGGCAATTGGCCGAGGAATTGGGGCTCAGCCTCACCCCGGTGATCCAGGCCCTGAAGCATCTGGAATTCCAGGGGCTGGTCCGGCACGAGCCCCACAAGGGCTACTCCACCGAGCCCATGAGCATCCAGGAAGTCCAGGACATTTACGATACCCGGGAGCTCATTGAAACCGCCCTGGTTCCGGACATCATCCACAACCTGGATGCCGAAGGAATCCACACCATCAAGGCCCTTTTGGATCTACCCCAGGTGGCCCCGGACGCGGTGAACCAACGCCTCATGCGGGACCGGGAATTCCACCTTACCCTGGCCCGCCTTTCCCGGCGCCGGGTCCAGGTCCAGATCCTGAACCAGCTCTTTGATCTGCTCTACCTCAAATACCGGGGCAGCCTGCTGTTTGTGGAATCGGAATCCCCGGTGGGCTCCCAGCACCGGGATATCTTTGACGCCCTGATTTCCAGGGACACGGCCCGGGCCCAGGCCGCCATGAAAACCCATTTCACCAAAATCCGCTCCCAGGCCCTCCAGGCCCTGGCCAAGCTTTTGGCTGAATAAAAATAATCCTTGACAGCCTCCAATGGAGTGTGGCTATCTTATGTGATAAAAAAGGAATAAACCCACTATGAATTTTGAACGCACAAGCAACTCTGTTTTTTATTATTGGTATTTTACATACCCGGGGTGGCCTGTGCGCACGGATTAGTGGGATACACATAATCTAAAAAAAGCCGCAGGCAACACCGCCTGCGGCTTTTTTTATGGTCGCAGGGGCGTTTCCCGGCAAAAAAGGAACCAAGCCATGAAACAGACCTACGACATCCGTGTCAAATCATTCAATCCCCTGACCTCCCCTGCGGAGATGAAGGACCAACTCCCCGTTTCCGACGCCGTGGCCGACGTGGTCCTGGGTGGCCGCCGGGAGGTGGAGGACATCCTCTCGGGCAAGGACAAGCGCCTCTTGGTCATCTCCGGCCCCTGCTCCATCCATGACACCCGTGCTGCCCTGGAATATGCGGAAAAACTCTCCGCCCTGCGGGAAGAGGTCCAGGAAGACATCTGCCTGGTCATGCGGGTCTACTTTGAAAAGCCCCGGACCACGGTGGGCTGGAAGGGACTGATCAACGATCCCTTCCTGGACTCCACCTATAACGTGGAAGAAGGGTTGCGCACGGCACGGCAACTCCTCATGGACATCAATGCCATGGGCATGCCCACGGCCACGGAAATCCTTGACCCCATCACCCCCCAATACATTGCCGGTCTCCTCACCTGGGTGGCCGTTGGAGCACGGACCACGGAATCCCAGATCCACCGGGAAATGGCCTCGGGCCTTTCCATGCCCGTGGGTTTCAAAAACAGCACCGACGGCAGCCTGGCCGCCGCCGTCAATGCCATGCAGGCGGCCAAGGCCCCCCAGCATTTCCTGGGCGTGGATCCCCAGGGACTTTCCGCCGTGGTCTCCACAACGGGGAATTCCTTTGGCCACATGGTACTCCGGGGCGGCAACCAGCCCAACTACGATCCCATTTCCGTGGGACGGGCCCAGGACCGCCTCCGGGAAAAGGAACTTCTGGATGCCATTGTCATTGATTGTTCCCACGACAATTCCGGCCAGAAATGTGCCAACCAGGCCTTTGTCTTCAAATCCGTGGTGGACCAGCGGCTGGAGGGCAACGACCGCATCGTGGGTCTCATGCTGGAAAGCAACCTTAATAATGGGAACCAGAAATGTCCCGGGGACGGCAGCCCCTTGAAATACGGGGTCTCCATCACCGACGAGTGCATCTGCTGGGAAAGCACCCAGAGCCTGATCCGTTGCGCCCACAAAAAACTGGTCGCAGCCAAAAAACAGGCCTGATTCCAGGCCCATCATCCCCCCTCCGTTGGCCGGTCGCACCAGACCGGCAACGGGGGGATGCAAAATGACACCATAAGTCGCATTTTTGCAACCCCGCCCATTTTCCATGCCGCCCGTCCCGGGCATGAAGTCCTTTCAGTCCAAAATTTTTCTTATCATTTCAGTGCATTAAAATTTATCCCCATTTTTATTTCCCCATGGCACAGCCTCTGCATTATGTAGATGCCACGGACGACGGGCCTGCTTCAATCCCCGCCGCCCCTGAAATAAAGATATCCGTAAGTTTGGAGACATATAAAATGATACAGGCAATCTTCGTGGGCAGTGACAAAAATCTCTTTGTGGAACTTGAACACGTATTGAATCAGCATTCCATCACCACGAACTGGACCGACACCGGAAACTCTGCTTTGGACCTGCTCACGGAATTGCCTTATACCGACAACCGGACCGGGGTTCTCCTCATCACCGATGAAACCCTGGACGACATGAGTGGAAGGGAACTTATTGAGCAGGCCATTACCCAAAGTCCCATGACCAATTGTGCTCCAATAAGCTCCCTTCCCTCAAAGAAATTCCACGAGGTTTTCGAAGGCCTCGGCGTACTCATGGCTCTGCCCGAAAAGCCCAAGGCTGAAGACGGTCAGGCATTGGTAGATCACCTCCATCGGATTGCCGCCCTCTAGGATCCAGGGCCATGGAAGAAGGACGAGAAATGATTATCAGCATTGCCAGCGGCAAGGGCGGAACCGGAAAAACCACCGTGGCCGCCAACCTATCCACCGCCCTGGGGGGGAAAATAACCCTCCTGGATTGCGATGTGGAAGAGCCCAATGCGCATCTGTTTTTAAACCCCACCTTCACGGGCGAGGAAAAGGTCATTGCACCGGTTCCCGAAGTGGACCTGGATCGCTGCACCCAGTGCAAAAAATGCATGGATGTCTGCCAATTCAATGCCATTGCCATTGTGGGCAAGGCCGTGGTCACCTTTCCCGAACTCTGCCATTCCTGCGGGGGCTGCAAGGTCATCTGCCCCGAAGATGCGGTCACGGAAGTGGAACGGGTGCTGGGTCACATTGAAACCGGCCATGTGGACGCCGCCAAACTGGGCGCCCCCGCCGGAACCGAAATCCAATTTATCCACGGGAAGCTGGACATCGGCCAGGTTATGGTTCCCCCCATCATCAAGCAGGTGAAAACCCATGCCGATGACGGCGGCCTCACCCTCATCGATGCCCCGCCCGGCACATCCTGTCCCGTGATTGCGGCCATGAAGGATACGGATTTTGTCCTCCTGGTCACCGAGCCCACGCCCTTTGGTCTCCACGACCTGAAACTGGCCGTGGAAGCGGTCCGTCTCATGGGAATTCCCCATGGACTGGTCATCAACCGGGCCGGCATGGGCAACGATGACGTCAAAACCTATGCCCGGAAAAAAGGGGTACCCATCCTCATGGAGATCCCCTTTGACAAGCGCATTGCCCAGGCTTACTCCAAGGGGGAACTCATGGTGACAGCCCTGCCGGAATATCGGGAAAAATTCACCGCATTGTTTGAAAAAATAGAACGCATGGTGGAAGCAGGGAGGGCCAACCAATGAAAGAACTTGTCATACTCAGCGGAAAGGGTGGCACCGGAAAAACCAGTATCACGGCAGCCTTTGCCGCCTTGGCAGACAACGCCATCCTCTGTGATGCCGATGTGGATGCCTCGGACCTCCATCTGGTCACCGCCCCGGACGTGGAAGAAACCCATGATTTCAAGGGGGGAAACGAAGCCTCCATCAACCCCGATGCCTGTGTGGGCTGCGGCCTCTGCCATGAGCTGTGCCGATTCAATGGAATCCGGCCCCCCAAGGAAGGGGAAACCGCCTATCGGGTGGACGCATTGGATTGTGAGGGTTGTGGGGTCTGCGTCACCCTTTGCCCGGAACAGGCCATTGATTTTCCCCAAAAAGTTTGCGGCCAATGGTTTTCATCGGTCACACGCTTTGGGCCCATGGTCCATGCCCGGCTGGGCATTGCCGAAGAAAACTCCGGTCGTCTGGTGGCCCTGGTCCGGGAACAGGCCAAAAAGCGGGCCCGGGACCAGCACAAGGATCTCATCCTCACCGATGGCCCTCCGGGTATTGGATGCCCGGTAATTGCCAGCATCAGCCAGGCCAATGGCATCCTCATCGTGGCCGAACCCACGGTGTCGGGAATCCACGACATGGAACGGGTGGCCAAATTGGCAGCCCATTTTAAAATCCCGGCCATGATCTGCATTAATAAATATGATCTGAACCCAGAGCAAAGCCAGGTCATTGAAGATATGGCCCGGGAACACGGCATTGGATTTGCTGGAAAGGTTCCCTTTGACCCCGACTTCACCCGGGCCATGATCCAAGGCCGTTCCATTGTGGAAACCGCACGGAATTCAGCGGCGGCAAGGGCCGTAAAATCCATCTGGAAGAACGTGATGGAAAGCCCAGCCATGGCCGTTGAAAGAATCATGTAACAGATAATTAGAAACAATTAATGAATTTTAAAATATAGCGCTTAAGGAGAAAAAATGAAAAACGGAAGAATTGCAATCCCCTCCAATGGAGAAGGCGGACTCTCCGGTACCCGGTCGGGCCACTTCGGACACTGTGACGTATTCACCTTTGTGGATGTTGTGGACGGGGAAATCGAAAAAATTTCCACCATCGATAACAAAGAACACGTCCAGGGGGGCTGCATGGTTCCCGTTAATCTTCTGGCCGAACACCGGGTCAATGCCCTCATCGTCGGCGGCATTGGCATGCGTCCCCTCATGGGATTCCGCCAGGTGGGCATCGATGTCTACCACGACGACCAACGGGCCGACATTGAACCCGTTGTCATGGATCTCATTGCCGGAAACCTGGCTGAAATCCGCAACGATCAGGTTTGCGGCGGCGGCCAGGCCCATTAATATCCAAGCGTAAAGGATACACCCATGAAAATTGCCATCACATCAACGGGCCAGGATCTGGATGCCCAGGTAGACCCCCGCTTCGGTCGGGCTGCCTACTTGATCATCGTGGACACCGACACCCTGGAATTTGAAGCCATTGACAACTCCGCCAACAAAAACGCCTTCAAAGGTGCCGGAATCCAGGCCGCCGCTAGCGTATGCGACAGCGGTGCAGAGGTTCTCCTGACGGGATTCTGCGGTCCCAATGCCTTTAAGGCCATCAATGCCGCCGGAGTCAAAGTGGCCAATGATGTCACCGGAACCATCCGGGAAGCCGTGGAATTTTACAAGGCGGGCAAATGCCATTTTGCAGATGCCGCCAATGTGGATGGCCATTGGTAATCCCCGATTAAAAAATTAATGAAGCCCTGTGGTGGTGGCACCTTTACCCCTCCTATCTTACCCCCTGTCTATCTAAAGGTGTCACCTTCCCAGGGCTTCATTCTTTAGGAGGAATCATGCCCCTTTACGAATTCCATTGTGAAGATTGTAACAAAGACTGTGAATGTCTCATCATCAAAACCGATGATACCCCCACCTGTTCCCATTGCGGAAGCCAAAATCTGACCAAACTCATGGCCGCCCATTCTTCGGCCTCGGGCCCCGGTGGTTCCCCGTCCTTTCCCGGACCCGGTGACACGGCTTGCTGCGGCTCCAGACCCGGAGAATCATCGGGTTGTGCCGGCCCCGGTTCCTGCTGCGGCCGGGCTTAAGCACCACCCAACATTGACACCCCAAAGCCCTTCATGGTACACATTTCCTATGTGATCGAGGTCCGATCATACCCCAACACACCTTTAAATCCACAGGAAAAAAACCATGAAACTCACCGACGTCTGCTCCCTGGAAGAATGGGAAGCATTGGAAAATGAGATCCATGAAACATTTAATTTCCAGGGGGCGGTTTTTGACCCCCGGGGGATCCGTGTAACCAGCAACCGTTTTTCCTCCAACCCCCTGTGTCCGGCCATCCGGGCCATGGAGAACGGCCAGCAATTCATCTGCTCCGCCGCCCATGCCCACATGACCCAACAGGTGAGAAAAAGCGGAGACATTTACATTGATGCCTGCGATGCCGGGATGACCCAATGGGCGGTTCCCATCTTCCATGGCAACACCTTCCTGGGCATGGCCGGGGGCTGCGGTTTGATCACCGAAGGCCAGAAGGTCGATCCCCTTATGGTTTCCCAGATTGCCGGCCTCTCCCAAGAGGAGATCCAGGCCCTTTCCCCCCAGATTCCTGTGACCACACGGTCGGAAATAAAGGCCGCCGTGGCCCATGTTGAAAAACGCATCGGACAATTGATCCAGACCCAATAATCAATTTTTATCCAAGGAGGGGCGATGTCATCGGCCTTTGAAAAACGCGTCAAGCGCCGGGTCATCGCACGACCCCATACTTTTTTTGCCGTCTGCCCCCCGGGGCTGACCCAAACCTGCCAACGGGAGCTATCCGCCCTGGGAGAGGATATCCAGGAGATCTCCCCCCTGGCCGGGGGGGTCCAATTTACGGGGAAACTTGCCGCCGGATACCGGGCCAATCTCTGCCTTGCCTCCCCCTCCCGCATCCTCATGCGCC
>JAKSBM010000457.1 GCA_022361135.1 Desulfobacterales bacterium
CTGGGGGTTGCCGTGGAGCAGGTCCGCCTGTCCGCCATGGTGGGGGCATCCTTTGTCACCGCCGTGGTCATCGCCCATGTGGGGGTCATCGGCTTCATCGGCCTGGTGGCCCCACACATGGTGCGCCGCCTGGTGGGGGAGGATCATCGTTTCCTTCTCCCCGGGGCCGTCCTGGCCGGGGGGCTCATCCTTTTGATCTCGGACACCACGGCCCGGCTCATCCTCCTTCCCCATGTCCTGCCCGTCTCCATATTCACCGCCTTCCTGGGCGCCCCCATTTTCATCTGGCTCATCATTAAAAACCAGGGAGGGACCCCATGATCCTCAAGGTCACCGATCTTAACTACAGCCGGAAGCAGACACCCATCCTGTCCCAGATCAACTTCAGCCTGGACCGGGGTGAAGTCCTTGCCGTCCTCGGCCCCAACGGCGCCGGGAAGACCACCCTGCTCAAATGCCTCAACCGCATCCTCCCCACACCCCGGGGACGGGTGTCGGTGGCGGGGACGGATCTGGCCACCCTGTCCCCCCGGCAAATCGCCCGGCGCATCGCCCATGTGGCCCAGGAAAACCAGACGGCGGCCATTTCCGCATTTGACGCTGTCCTCATGGGCCGCCTTCCCCACATGGGGGCCCGGCCCACCCCACGGGATCTGAAAAAGGTAAACGGCATCATGGACCAGCTTCAACTCTCGGCCCTGGCCCTCACCCCCCTGGACCAAATGAGCGGGGGAGAACGCCAAAAGGTCTGCATTGCCCGGGCCCTGGCCCAGGAAACCGATCTCCTCCTCATGGATGAACCCACGGCCAACCTGGACATGAAAAACCAGAGCCAGGTCCTGGAACTGGTCCGCCACATCGTCACCGCCCACGGCATGGCCGCGGTCCTCACCCTCCACGACCTCAATGCGGCATTGGCCCATGCCCACCGGATTATTTTCCTGGCCCGGGGAAAAATCCTGGCCCAAAAACGGGTGGACGACATCACGGCGGACCTCATTTCCAGGGTCTACGACATGGATGTGGATGTAATCCACCACCGGGGACGCCCCCTGGTCATTCCCCGGAAAGAGGTGGCATGATCCCATGGTGGAAAAAGGAGAAACAAACGACCTCGGACCAGGCAAATTTCA
>JAKSBM010000288.1 GCA_022361135.1 Desulfobacterales bacterium
TCCCCCGGGGTTAATTTCGCCTAGGTCAATTTCATAGCGGTTCCCAAAAATATTTTCCAAAACCATGGACAAAGTTTGGGATTAACCGAAGCTATGGCTTGTATGAAGTTTGGCCCCATTCAATGGGAACATTATTTTAAATTTGCCCATCATACGCGGGGGATCAGGTGATGGCGGGGGGAGGGAGATGGAGCGGGCGTTAAGGACTCTGGCAGCTTCAGGAAGAATGGGCCGGAGTCCTTCGCAGGCGTTGCGGTCAGGACGACCGCAACGCTGGCAGTGGAATCTTCCTCCCCCCGTCATCGCCGGGTGAAGAAAAAGACATTCGAATCAAGCCCCGGGTTTCCACCGGGAAAGGTCCAGGGCCTTTTCACTCCGGGCCACCATGCAGGTCACCGTGAGGTCACCGGTGATATTGGTGGCGGTGCGGCCCATGTCCAGGAGGGCGTCAATGCCGAAGATCATGGCATAGGCCATGGCCACGGGGGTGCCCGGTTCCACATCCAGCCCCACGGAGGTGAGGACCATCATGAGCATGATGGAGCCGGCCCCGGGAACCCCGGCGGTGCCGATGGAGGCCAGAACCGCCGTGGCAATGATGGTGAGCTGCTGGGAAAAATCCAGGGGAGCCCCTATGGCAAAACCGATGAAAATGGCGCAGACGCCCTGGTAAATGGCGGTACCATCCATATTAATGGTGGCGCCCAGGGGAAGGGAAAAGGAATAGACCCCCTTGTCCCCCCCCATCTCCTTTTCCGCCACCTCCATGCTCACGGGCAGGGTCCCCCCGCTGCTCCGGGTGACAAAGCCGGTGACCATGGCCTCCCGGGCCTTTTTCAAAAATTCCACCGGGCTGAGGCGGAAGAGCAGCAGGCCACTGCCGTAGATTAAAAGGATGTGGGTGGCAAAGGCCAGGTAAAGGGCCAGGGTGGTCATGCCCAGGGGGCCGAAGGCGGCGGTGCCCTGCTTGCCGAAAACCACGGCAATGAGGGCAAACACCCCGATGGGGGCATATTGGAGAATCCAGGAAACCACCAAATACATAACCTCGGCAAACCCTTCAAAAAAACGGAACAGGGTATCCCCGGCCCGGCGGATGCGTTCGTCCCGGTTCTGCCTTAGATTGGCAATGGCAACGCCGAAGATGAGGCAGAAGAAAATGGTGGAAAGGATATTCCCCGATGTGATGGCGGCAAAGGGATTGGTGGGAACAATCCCCATGATGATATCCATGGGAGAGGTGGGTTCCATGGCCCCGGTCTTCATGCCGGTCACCATGCCGGTGCCGGCCAGATCCATGCCCTGCCCCGGTTTAAACAGATTCCCAAACACCAGGCCCAGGGCCACGGCAAAGGCCGTGGTGACCATGTAGATTCCCAGGGCCTTCACCCCCACCCGTCCCAGCTGGGCCGGATGGATGCTGCCCGCCCCCACCACCAGGGTGGAAATGACCACGGGCATGACGATCATCTTCAAAAGGCTGACAAAAATATCCCCGGCCGGGCCGACCACGGCCACGGCCGGTCCAAAAACCAGACCGGCCACCGCCCCCAGGATAAGGCCCGCCAGGATGCGGACCAACAGATTAATTTTCAAATATGAATTTAGAATGGCTTTCATTTATCCTCTCCACTGCGTTTGGGGATTTCCCTGGGGTCGGTCATGTTTTCGGGTTTCAACATGTCGTCCAGCTCTTCCTGGCTGAGCAGCCCCTTTTCCAGGACCAGATCATAGACACTGCCCCCGGTTTTCAAGGCCTCCTTGGCAATGGCGGCCGAGGGCTCGTATCCGATCACCGGCACCAGGGCCGTGACCAGGCCAATGCTCTGCTCCACATAGGAGCGGCAGACCTCCCGGTTGGCAGTGAGGCCTTCGATGCACCGGGAAGAGAGGGTGACACAGGCATTTTTCAAAATCATCATCCCATGGAGGAGGTCGTGGGCGATGACGGGCTCGGCCATGCAGAGTTCCAGCTCGCTGGCCTCGGCGGCCATGGAGACCACGGCATCATAGCCCATGACCTGGTAACAGACCTGGTTCACCAATTCGGGGATGACCGGATTCACCTTCCCCGGCATGATGGAGGAACCCGGCTGCATGGCCGGCAGGTTAATCTCATTCAAACCGCACCGGGGGCCCGAGGACATCCAGCGTAAATCGTTGCATATTTTGGAAATCTGCACCGCCGCCCGTTTCAGGGTGGCCGACATCTGGACAAAGGTCCCGGCATTCTGGGTGGCCTCCACCAGGTTCCGGGCCCGCCGCAGGGGAAAGCCGCTGACCTGGGCCAGCTTTTCCGTCACCCGGTCGGCATAGCCCGGGGGGCTGTTGATCCCGGTGCCGATGGCCGTGGCCCCCATGTTAATGTCCAAAAATTCGTCCGCGGCCCGCTCCACGGCATCCAGGGCCGACTGGACCATGACGGCGTAGGCGGAAAACTCCTGTCCCAGGGTCATGGGCACGGCATCCTGGTTCTCGGTCCGCCCCATCTTCAGAACATCCTTGAGTTCATCGGCCTTTTTCTTCAGTTCCCGGAACCAGGTTTGCACGTCATGAACCTCTTCGGGATCCATAGCTTGCTCGATATCCTGAATGCTGGATAGGAACCGCACTTTCTTGTCCCGTGTTTTTCTGCTGGCCCAGCGTTCCGGGTTTCTGTTCCAGGGCGGGGCCGGAACCTCCACCAATATGAATGCAAACGAGGTCATTGCCAACCGGGGGCTGGAAATCATGGGCCACCGCAAGGGGGAGTACAAATACCTCCATCCCAACGA
>JAKSBM010000497.1 GCA_022361135.1 Desulfobacterales bacterium
CAATGTCAATGACGCGCCCACGGTTTCCAATCTGCCTTCAACCGTCACCGTAACAGAAGATGTTGCATCTAACGTGGACCTGTCTGCCCTCACCCTCTCAGATTCCGACTCCACCGGGGCCAACTTCACCCTGACAATTTCGTCTGCTGGCGGTACCCTGGCCGCAAGCGCCTCCGGTGGTGTAACCATCTCAGGATCAGGCACCACAACCATCACACTCACCGGCACGGCGTCCGATATCGACAACTATCTGAATACCGCATCCAACATCCAGTACACCGGTACAACCAACACCTTTGGCACTGCAGCAGACACCTTAACCTTAACGGCCAACGACCAGGACGGCAGCGGCAATGTCACCCTGGGAACCGTGGATGTGAACATATCCGCCGTCAATGATGCCCCTGTCAACTCGGGCTCCTTGCCTTCGGATATTACCTTCACCGAAGATGTTGCCGGTAATGTGGATCTCTCCGCCATGAATCTTTCCGACGTGGATACCACGGGCAATGTAGTCCTTACACTGGCAGCCGGTTCCGGCACCTTAAACGCATCCAACGGCAGCGGCGTAACCATTGGCGGCGACGGCACAGGGACCCTCACCCTCACCGGAACCATTGCCGACATAAACACCTTCCTCGACACCGCATCCAACATCCAATACACGGGCGCTGCGGACATCAATGGCAACAATGTCACAACCCTGGCCGTCTCCATCAATGACCAGGACGGCAGCGGCAATGTCAGCCTGGGAACCGTAAACATCGACATCACAGCTGTGAATGATGCCCCATCACTGGCAGGATTACCCACATCGGCTACGGTCACCGAAGATAGCGCCTCCAATTTAGATCTATCGGCACTGACCCTCTCCGACATAGACTCTCCGGGGACTAATTTTACCTTGACCATTGCAGCTGGATCGGGGAACTTGGCAGCGGCTTCCTCGGGTGGGGTCACCATCTCAGGATCGGGCACTGGCACCTTGATCCTCACCGGAGCAGCATCCAGCATTGATACTTATCTAAATACCACGTCCAACATCCAATACACGGGATCTGCAAACAATTTCGGAACCAATGCCGACACCTTGACCATCACGGCCAACGACCAGGCTGGAGCGAATAATACGACCACCGGCACCGTGAACGTCAACATCACCAACGTCAATGACGCACCCACGGTTTCCAATCTGCCTTCAACCGTCACCGTCACCGAAGATGCCGCATCCGATGTGGACCTGTCCGCCCTCACCCTCTCTGATTCCGACTCCACCGGGGCCAACTTCACCCTGACCATTACGGCAGGAGCGGGTACCCTGGCCGCCAGCTCCTCCGGTGGTGTAACCATCTCAGGATCAGGCACCACAACCCTGACACTCACCGGCACGGCGTCCGATATCGACA
>JAKSBM010000578.1 GCA_022361135.1 Desulfobacterales bacterium
AGCAGCAGCGGGTGGTCATCGCCATGGCCATGCTCAACAACCCGGCCCTCCTCATCATGGACGAGCCCACCACGGCCCTGGACGTCACCGTGGAGGCGGCCGTGCTGGACCTCATCGAGGACCTCAAAAGGGAGTACGACACCGGCATCATCTTCATCACCCACAACCTCGGGGTGGTGGCCCGGGTGAGCGACCGGCTCTGCGTGATGTACGCCGGCGAGATGGTGGAGAAGGGGCCCGTGGGCGAGATGTTCGAAAGGCCGGCCCACCCCTACACCCGGGGACTCCTATGCTGCGTGCCCCGGCTCTCCGACGACCTCTCCTTCAAGAACCTCTGGTCCATCCGGGGAAGGGTGCCCCACCCGGCCGAGCGGGACGCGGACGCCTGCATCTTCGCCCCCCGCTGCGACTGGCGGGAGGAGGGGAGCTGCCTGCCCGATGCGGACCGGCACCTGGTGAAGGCGTGCACCCGCCGCCATCCCGAACTGGTGGAGATCTCCCCCGATCACCAGAGCCGCTGCTTCCTGGGGGACCGGACGCTGCAGGTTCCCTGGAACGAATATTACCGGGGACGGAAGCGATTGCTGGACCGGGAGGAGAACGGGGCGGCGGCGCACTCCGAAGGGGTTGCCGCGAAGATCCTGGCCCGGGCCGAGAAACTCAAGATCTGGTACGAGCACCGCTCCCGCTCCCTTGCGAGCATGTTCGGGATGGAGAAGAAGCGCTACGTCAAGGCGGTGGACGACATCTCCCTCGAGGTGAAGAAAGGCTGCACCCTGGGGATCGTGGGGGAGTCCGGCTGCGGTAAGAGCACCCTGGTCAAGGGGCTTGTGGGGCTTGAGAAACTTGCGGGGGGGAGTGCCGAGCTCATGGGGATGGATATCTCCGGCCCCGTTGCCGGGCGCAGCATGGAGATGATCCGCCAGCTGCAGATGGTGTTCCAGAACCCCGATTCCACTCTGAACCCCTCATTCACCGTGGGAAGACAGATCGCCCGCCCCCTCAGGAAGTTCGGTCTCGTTCCCAGGGGGCAGGTCCGGAAAGAGGCGGAGCGGCTGTTATCCGCCGTCAAGCTGGACGCATATTATTACGACCGATATCCCCGCCAGCTTTCCGGCGGGGAGAAGCAGCGGGTGGGCATTGCCCGGGCCATGGCCGGCCGCCCCTCCATGGTCATCTGCGACGAGCCGGTCTCGGCCCTGGACGTATCGGTGCAGGCGGCCGTACTCAACCTGCTCAACGAAATCAAGGAAGAGCAGAACGCCACCATGATTTTCATTGCCCATGACCTGAGTGTGGTGCGGTTCATCTCGGATTTTGTGGCCGTGATGTACCTGGGCCAGATCGTGGAATTCGGCCCGGTGGAGTCCATCTACCCCCCGCCCTACCACCCCTACACCGAAGCCCTGCTCTCCTCGGTTCCCATCCCGGATCCGGAATCCCGGCGCAAACCCATTGCCCTGGAGGGGGAGGTACCCAGCCCCATGAACCGGCCGTCGGGCTGCTGTTTCCACACCCGCTGCCCCCGGCGGAACCTACTCCCGGACCGGGGCGCCATCTGTGAACACCAGGCCCCGGAATTCCAACGCTTGAAAAACGGCCACCGCATCCTTTGCCACATCCCGGCCCCGACCCTGACCCAACTGGCCCAGGAACGGGGGGATCGGCGCATGATGCTGCCCACGGGCTGATATGATCTAAAACATCCCCAAAGGGGGCGGTGGTTGATTAGCCCTGGGGTTGCATCTCCAATGCAATTTTGTTTCTATGTGCAGAAACATTTTCCTTGACACCCCCGGCCCATTCCTTTACCTTGCTGTCTATAATGAAATTGATCACCCCACATTCCTCCGCGCTTTATCCGCTGCCGATTTTCGGCCACGCCTGGCACTGGCCCATGCTGTTGCAGGACAGGTACATTGCACCTGCCGTTCTGTAACAGCCGCACCCCATCCGTCACACATCCCCGATTTAAATTTATTAGCTCTATTAAGGACCATTGCCATGATTTTATCCCGATTCCCCGATTCAGACCGGTTCAAGGAACTGGCCGCCGACCACACCGTGGTCCCGGTCTGCCGCCGAATTCTGGCCGACACCCACACCCCGGTTTCATTGCTCCAGAAACGCCACCGCCCCCATGGTTTTCTGCTGGAAAGCGTGGAAGGCGGTGAAAACTGGGGCCGGTATTCCTTTTTAGGAATTGATGCCCACGCCCTGGTGGAAGTGTTTAAAAATGAGGTGATTTACGCCCCCCGGGCCGGGGAAAAAGAAGTTTTCCCCCACCACGGAAATCCCCTGGCCACCATCCGGGAGCTCATGACCCGGTTCATCCCGGCCAACCTCAAGGAATTGCCTCGGTTCTGGGGCGGCCTCACCGGCTACTTCACCTATGAAATGGCCGGCTTTTTTGAAAAGTTGCCTTTGGATCTGCCCCAGGACACGCCCTTTGCTCAATTCATCCTGCCCGAGACCCTGGTGATCTTTGACAATGTGCGCCAGGATCTCACGGCCCTGAAGATCTGCTACCTGGATGGAGATGAAGATGCGGCCACGGTCTTTGACCGGGCCCAGGCCGACCTGGACCAGCTCATGGCCGAGCTGACCGCTCCGGCGTCCCCGGCAACATCCCAAGCCGACGCTGCCCCCTTTGAAGGCTTGAAACCCCGGGACACAGACGGAGACTTCCTGGCCGGGGTGGACCAAATCAAAAATCACATCATCCAAGGGGATGTCTTCCAGGCGGTACTCTCCCGGGAATTCCAAGGACCGGCACCAAAGGATCCCGTGGCCGTCTACCGGGCCCAGCGCTACCTCAACCCCTCTCCCTATATGTATTTCATGGATTTCCGAGACCGGGTCATTGCCGGTTCCTCCCCGGAGACCATGGTGCGGCTGGAACAGGGTAAGGCCACCCTCCGCCCCATTGCAGGAACCCGCCCCCGGGGGACAACGGAACAGGAGGACCGGAAACTGGCCCACGACCTTCTGGGGGACGACAAAGAAAAGGCCGAGCATGTGATGCTCATTGATCTGGCCCGGAATGATCTGGGCCGGGTGGCTGAAACCGGAACGGTCCAGGTCACGGAAACCATGGTGGTGGAAAAATACTCCCATGTCATGCATCTCACCTCCACGGTTTCCTGCGATCTGAACCGGGACAAGGATGCCTTTGACCTGTTCCAGTCGGCCTTTCCGGCCGGCACCCTCACCGGGGCGCCAAAAATCAGGGCCATGGAAATCATTTCAGGACTTGAAAAAAATCCCAG